>CANISA010000181.1 GCA_947470005.1 Legionellaceae bacterium
ACCACAGGAATTCCGGGAGAGTCATAAAACAACATGATCTTGTTTTCCTGTGTATAAGTGACCCTATAAGTAAGTGATTAACATGGGGGTAAATTTATCATAATCGATAAGAGGGTCAGTTATCATTGAGAACACACGCGTAAAACACCGGCTAATCAACAGGATATATATAGCGTAACTAACTGATATATATTAATTTAAAATAATAACTAACAGAAAGATGCGAGCTAATAATAAGTATAAGTTTTAGATTACTAACTAATAATAATTATAAGACGGGCATTCATCCGCTGTCTTTTCTCTAATAGCCATTTGACATAACCCACAAAGTTTTTTATCATTGCGAACTCTAAAAAAGGTTAATACAGGTTAATCATGAAACGTACTTTTCAACCCAGTAACTTAAAACGCAAACGAGATCATGGTTTCCGTGCTCGCATGGCAACACGTACTGGTCGTTTGGTTATTAAACGGCGTCGAGCTAAAGGCCGTAAACGCTTGACAGCGTAAGTGTACTGCTTTAAAAAAACACATCGTTTGTTAAAAAAGCTAGACTATGACCATGTGTTTGAACAAGCAAAAAAACTAGGAACATCTGATTTCACGTTTTTATGTCGTGATAATCAGATGGGACATGCAAGGCTAGGTCTTGCTATATCAAAAAAAATAATTTCTAAGGCACATGATCGAAACCGCATCAAGCGCGCATTGCGCGAGACATTTCGATTAAATAAACACTTGCCTGCAGTAGATATTATTATTCTAGCCAGGCCCGGTGTTGTTCGGGTTAATCATTCTGACCTGGTTGCCAAACTAGTTAACACATGGAGCAAATTGTCTGCATTATGCGACGTTTGATGAGCACGCTTCTTTGTCTTCCCATTAGGACCTACCAATATTGGGTTAGTCCTTGGTTGGGATCCCATTGCCGTTATTACCCCAGTTGTTCAACGTACGCATTGCTTGCTATTCAGTATCATGGCCCAATAAAGGGGTTGTGGTATGGTCTGCGCCGTATACTTCGATGCCATCCGTGGGCACAGGGTGGATACGATCCGATTTTACCTAATGAAGAGAACCCATGATGGATATTCGACGTCTTGTTTTATTTTCAGCGCTAGCGCTGGTCAGTTACTCCCTGGTAACCGCCTGGCAAGTCGATTACCCGCGTGCGTTGATGAAGCCCTATTCACTACAAACCGGGGCACGCGCTCTGTTACCCTCAATGACCGAATTGGAGGGGCCGATTGGGCCGGATAGGGATAATCAACCGATCGTCAATACGCATGACGGAGAGACATTATCTTCTTTTGTTGATGTGAAGACCGATGTGCTGGATCTTCGAATTGATTTAAAGCAAGGTGATGTTGTTCGTGCAAATTTGTTGGATTACCCGGTCAGCGTTGATGAGAAAAACAAACCGTTTTCGTTGTTAGTTGATGAAGCCAGTAGTCGCTACGTTGCGAATAGCAGTTTGTTTACGGTCATTGGCGAGACGATCAATCCGCTTGATTTGCACTTTCAGAGTGAACAACCCCATTACGAACTGCAGCCAGACCAAACGATGCTGGTTGTGACATTGATGGGCCGTGACGCGCAAGGGCTGTTGGTAAAAAAAGAGTTTGTTTTTACTAAAGGCAGTTATTTGATTGACGTTCGTTATGGGCTAGTGAATGAAAGTAGCACGGCATGGAAGGGTTACCTGAATACGCAGTTGCTCCGTAACTCACCCAAAGAAGACAAATCCAGTCCATTTCACGTGGGTTCGTATACAGGCGCCTCTTATTCTAGTCCAGGCGTACATCGCTACCAAAAAGTCACGTTTAAAGACATGACAAAAGAAAATTTGGATAGTAACGTCGATGGAGGCTGGATTGCGATGCAGCAGCGTTATTTTTTGACTGCATGGGTTCCATATCCTGATACTAAAAATCGCTTTTATACGCGTGCATCATCTGATGGAAGCTATACCATGGGTTCGGTGAGTCAATCAATCACGCTGGCTCCTGCAGAAAAGCAATCGATACGTTCACGATTATACATAGGGCCTGAGGTAGCTGACACATTAAAATCCATTGCGCCTGGATTAGATTTAACCATTGATTATGGCTGGTTATGGTTTATATCTTCCCTTCTTTTTTCATTGATGAAGGCTATTTATCATGTGTTAGGGAATTGGGGATGGTCGATTGTTGTTGTGACAGCTCTGGTGAAACTGGCCTTTTACCGCTTATCGGCGACGAGTTATCGTTCTATGGCGGGGATGCGAAAATTACAACCCAAGATGCAAGCGCTACGTGAGCGTTATGGCGATGATAAAGCCAAAATTAGTCAAGCAACCATGGAGTTGTATCGCCAGGAAAAAGTTAATCCACTGGCGGGATGTTTGCCTCTCATTGTTCAGATCCCGGTGATGATTGCATTGTACTGGGTTTTAGCAGAAAGTGTCGAATTGAGACAGGCTCCATTTATCTTTTGGATCACCGATTTGGCTATGCCTGATCCATGGCATGTGTTGCCCGTCCTGATGGGGGTGACGATGTTGATCCAGCAAAAATTAAATCCTGCGCCCCCTGATCCCATGCAGGCAAAAATAATGATGTTTTTACCTGTGCTGTTTACGGGACTTTTTTGGAACTTTCCATCGGGACTCGTGCTGTATTGGACCGTGAATAATACGCTCACTATTTTGCAGCAATGGCACATTACTCGCACATACAGCCGTGAAGATAAGCCAACAAAAACATGGGCTTTGGTTAAATAGTAGAGGTTATTTAGATATGCCGGGGGATACTATTGTTGCCATGGCCACCCCGCCGGGTCGAGGCGGAGTGGGGGTTATTCGCCTTTCGGGCCCCAACGCCTGCCCCATTGCGATGGAATTGACTCAAAAAAAATCAATGAAGCCGCGCCAGGTTCATTATCGATCGTTTTACGCAAAAGATGGTGAGCTTCTCGACACGGGGTTGATGCTTTATTTTAAGTCGCCATACTCCTTCACGGGCGAGGATGTCATTGAATTACACGCGCATGGTTCGCCTGTAGTTATCGATAGACTGTTGCAGGTATGTGTATCCTGTGGTGCGCGGCTGGCGCGGCCGGGGGAGTTTTCAGAGCGCGCCTTTCTGAATGATAAAATGGATCTAACGCAAGCAGAAGCGATAGCTGATCTGATTGAAGCGAGCTCAAACACGGCAGCCCGCCTCGCTATGCGGTCATTGCAAGGTGATTTTTCCAAAAAAATTGACACATTGAATCAGCAATTGATTACGCTTCGTTTATACGTTGAGGCCGCGATCGATTTTCCCGAAGAAGAAATCGACTTTCTCAACGATGGCCACGTTGCGTCAATGCTGAGCGCTCTTTTTGTCAGTTTAGATGCTATTCGAGCGAGTGCAGCGCAAGGGGCTTTGATACGCGAGGGTGGGACCGTAGTCATTGCAGGCCCTCCTAATGCGGGAAAATCAACATTAATTAATGCATTGGCGGGGCATGAGGTTGCCATTGTCACGGCTGTTGCAGGCACGACGCGTGATCTCATGCGGGAGCATGTGTTGTTGGATGATATCCCCTTGCAGCTGATAGATACCGCAGGCTTACGTGAGACACAAGACCTTGTTGAACAAGAAGGAATCAAACGTGCATGGATTGCGGTTGAGCGTGCTGATTGCGTGCTCATGGTTATCGATGTTGCAGATGAAGAAGAAACGCATATGCTCAGTGAGTCCATTCAAGCTAGATTGCCTTTTGCGGTTCCTTTTATTCGTGTGGTGAATAAAATAGACACACTAAATAGACAGTCCACACGGGTGGCACAGACGGTTTATCTCTCTGCAAAACAAGGGGATGGGCTTTTATTATTGAAAACCATGATTAAAGAAGCAATGGGTTATCAACCAACAGAGGGCCTGTTTCTTGCTAGGCAACGCCATACGGATGCACTCAACGTGGCACGTGC
>CANISA010000182.1 GCA_947470005.1 Legionellaceae bacterium
AAAGGGCTTTCTTCCTACGCATTAGATGGTAGTGATCAGCATAATCCAGGTAGCCTCTCACCTATCCATCCTGTGTACACCCCCCTTCACTTCACTCCGGAAGAACATCATTTAAACGCCTTGCATGCAGTGTTTGGTGTGGACTTTCTCATAGGCGCCCTCTGTCAATGGGATGTTCAAAAAAATAATAAGGTATGGGTCGATGCCATCACCCGCCTGTTTAATCAAACGTACAGCATTGATACTCAACTTCCAGCGCTTTTAAGCCGTCTTCAAGAACAGCCTCTATTACAATACGCTTTAGCTCAGATCTTAGATAAAAATACATTGACCAAATTGGTGGATCAACGCATAGGGGCTGTCTTAATTTTAATTCCATTTTGCCCAATATTAGTAGAGACCATTCAAACTCAAGATCTGCCAACCTACCTTCACGGCATTCGTCAGCAAGCGTCATCTGGACTAGCGCTTATTTCAAGTTTACTCGCGCTGCTTGAAAGCGTGAAGCATACTAACGAGGCCACATTTGTTTATCAGACCTTATTAGACGCGATTCTCGACGAGCCTATCTCGCTAGAGGATGCGCCGATGATTCTAAAACTCCGTAAATTTTCACATGTCGATGAGTGCGTTATACAGAAAGCGCGCTCCTTCGAAGCGAGGCTTGATGCAATTATCCGCGGACAAACACAAGCGTCCATTGGGGACATGGATTACATCTCCATTGAAGATATTTGGCGTGATACCGCGACAAAAATCCAGCATCTTCAAGAAATCATCGCGTTTACAACCACGTGTCCTGTAGATAAATATAAATTATACAGTCGCCTTTCTCATGCTTTTTTTGAGCAAAACCAATCCCCATTTGATCTTCATGCCTTCACGCTCGCGCTAGGAGTCTCCCCCGTTGTGGATGCAACACAGGTAACACCCTATGAGCGTCTTCTTATTGAGCTGCTCGGTGCTATAGATAACCAAGCACTCCGATTAAACTGTGCTCAATACCTGGATGCGAATATAACACGTCCTTGGCGAACAGCCCTCTACGGCGACATGTGTCTTTATAAACACGCCGCATTAGCTGGAAATTTAGGGCTGATTCAATGGCTTGAATCAGAACATATTAAAAACACAGAATCATACGATGCACTGGCGCTGGCCACCGTTCGAGAGAATCAATGGGCTGTTGTCGCCAACCTTCATAAACAACATAGACTCAAACAAACAACCGTCGACCAGCTGCTCCACAAGATGGTTGATCAAGGGGCATCGGCTTATGTTCCCACACTATGGTGCGATAACCGTTGCTCGCCCACAACCAAAATTATCGAACAAACACTTAAAAATGCTGTCCGAACAAACGACTTAGCGAGCGTCCAATACCTTATTATCTGCCCTCAAAAACCGTGCAAAGCAGTCATGGCTAAAGCATTCAGGCAAGCAATAGGCTTTATGTATGTTGATATCGCCAGAGCTATTGCTGAGCAATTACCAGGAAAAGGCTTTCAAACAACCCTCGAAGAATGTCTCTCGCCACGACACCAGCCCGTGAAGAAAGAACACGGGTTACGCTCTCCCAAACGCGCCGACCAAGAAGAAAAATCATTAATAACCCATGTGACTCCGTCTATTAAAATCAAACAGGCACAGCCACAAGAGCGCCCTCTCAAGCGCGCAGCTTCATGCAGCACCATGCGTTTTTGGCCCGCATTACACCAACATGGATTTTTCCAAACGGTAGCTACCGAAATACCTGAGCCTGTGGGACAGTTGAGGCGGCAGGTTTCATTCGGAGGCATTTAAAAAACAAGGGAGATAGCCATAAGGCAATAAACAAAAGCCGGAAAGGATCCAGACAAAAATATTAAATTGGTTGATACTTACTTTATAAAAAATGACACGAAAATTTTCTTTTCTTTTCTGAAAATAGTTGATACTATTTTCATTCTAAATAACAAAATAGGAATAGACATGGCAATTATTAACGGCAATCGTTTTACCAAGAAAGCAAAAATTAAAGCTGTCATTAGCGCAGAAGTTCTTGAAAAAATTACTGCATACTGCCAATGGGCCAATATTGATGATCTCGGATTTTTTATTGAAGAAGCCGCCTGTTTTGTTTTTTCAAAAGATAAAGAATTTAAAAATGCGCAGAAAAAAACAAAGCGTGGTGCTAAGCACAATGCTCAAGAAGCGCAAAAAACAAACTAATTTTTTAAACGATTGGCTATAAATGGCACCCCTTGCGGGTGCTTTTTTTTAATCCGTGCATCGACGCGCACACCATCAGTGCGACACCACTTACAAAAAGAGCGCCCACAAAAGGCGCCCTTTTCTAATTACATCAGCATCAATCTTGACGACGTCCTTTTTCAAGAACTCTTCGTGGTGCCACACCGCGTTGTTGTGGACGAGACCCACGTGTCGGAGGCGTTGATGATCGCGTTGAGCTTGGGTAGCGCGCTTTAGCTGAGTGAGAAACCACACCAACAGGTACGGAATGGGTCGGCTCAAAATCATCGACCTCAACACGCTCTAATCTGCACTTAAGCAATTTTTCGATCGCGTGTAACTGAGGGCCCTCATCTGCGCTGACCAATGACACAGCGAGTCCTGAGGCGCCTGCACGAGCTGTGCGCCCGATGCGGTGCACATAATCTTCCGGGACGTTTGGTAAATCAAAATTCACCACGCATGGCAATGAATCAATATCAATGCCTCTCGCTGCAATATCTGTTGCCACTAGAATATGAATTTCACCCGATTTAAAATCGGCTAACGCCTTGGTGCGTTGAGATTGAGATTTATTACCATGGATCGCCACCGCATAAATTCGATCTTCTGCTAGTTGTTTAACCAACCTGTTTGCACCATGTTTCGTGCGAGAAAACACCAACGTTTGTCCCCATTTATTATGATGAATTAAATGACTCAACAACGCAGGTTTTCGTCCCTTATCAACCGGATGAATCAGTTGTTTGACCGCGACTGCCGTGGCGTTTCGTGGTGCCACATCAATTTCCAAAGGTTGATTCAAGATCCCTTTCGCGAGCATACGAATGTCTTCTGAGAAAGTGGCTGAAAAAAGTAAATTTTGTCTGTTTTTAGGTAATAACTTGATGATACGTTTGATATCATGAATAAATCCCATATCTAACATTCGATCCGCTTCATCTAAAACCAACGTATCTACTTCATCAAAATGGATCGCTTTTTGTTGATATAAATCCATCAAGCGTCCCGGAGTCGCTACCAATAACTCCACACCTGAGCGTAGCTTCATCATCTGTGGACTAATTTTTACCCCACCAAAAACAGCCGCTGAACGCAGTGACATATGCGCACCATATTGCACGATGCTTTCATGCACTTGGGCCGCTAATTCACGCGTTGGCGTAAGGATCAATACACGCGTACGATTACTCTTCGCACGCGGCTTTTCACTCGTTCGTTGTAGAATAGGCAAAACAAAACTCGCGGTTTTACCCGTCCCTGTTTGTGCTGACCCCAACAAATCAGAACCTCGTAAAATAGCCGGAATTGCCTGCGCCTGAATGGGTGAGGGTTCTACGTAACCCAGCTCGTTAACCGCACGAACCAAGGGCTCAACCAACCCCAAGGCTTTAAATGTCATGTGTTTTCCTTATGTTTATTTTTTATCATTTGCGAGGATTAAATACGCTAAAAAAGCGTGTAAATTTGTCTTTCCCAATTTCAATCTGATTATCTATCGGCCAATTCTACCACAAATTGTAACTCCCCAGCAACGTCATCCTTCACTGCGTTCAGTGATGACGTACTTGGGGAGATACCACCAATTTTATTTTTTTTCTCTTACGTACGAGATTGGTCCCAAATACCTGGG
>CANISA010000183.1 GCA_947470005.1 Legionellaceae bacterium
ACCGATTGACATGACTCATCAAATAAAGCTGCTTTCAACTGCAAAAAACGCTCATCATCACTGCTCGCATGGAACATTATCTCAGGCCGTATGAGTGAAGGAGGAATATCAATGGTTAAACCAGGCAACTGCCGTAATTGTTCAATCGTCTCTAACGGCAAGCCTGATGCAGGCGCAATGAGTGCGATGACTTTGGATCGAAAAGCATCTTGAAAGACTGGATCGTGCAAGGCTGAATTGGTAACGAGCATGGTTGTTTCTTCTGGCGTGGATCGTTGAGTCATGTTGCATATTTTATCGTGCTAACCAGCCAACAGCCAGTGCTCTTTCAGCTTAGATTGATATATACCTTACACGAATCAATTTTAGGAATAATGTAGCCACTTACCCCCTCGCCAACGTCCCGCGTTTTATACGCGGAATCCAGCGATATTGCTAGAGTCTCGAAAGGTAGGATCATATCGTAAATAACGAGCTATACTTAGATCCAAGTAACGTTGCATTTTTTAAGCATCATGAGCTGTTATGAAGGAGATGGTTATGCGTTCATACATGAAAAATCATCAACTATCACGCGCATTGGTTTTATCCATAGGCGTGTTGGTCTGCACTGCAGGAAATGCTTGGCATGCCGACGGGTATCACGGCGGCGGTGGTGGTGGGTATCATGGCGGTGGTGGTGGGTATTATCACGGTGGTGGCGGCTATTATCACGGCGGTGGTGGGTATTATCACGGTGGTGGCGGCTGGGGAGGAACGGGGGTTGTTATTGGTATTCCTCTCGGAGGGGCCTACGGTTCTTCTTACTACCCTTCTTGCTCTATCGTTCGTCAATGCTATCCCGATGGGGAATGTGTTGAACATCAAGAGTGTGACTAACCAAGCCATGCAACGCGATGATGCGGTTTGATACAAAACTAGAACCGCAGTATGCTAGCAAGCCGCAGACATGTAAGCCCTTGTCGCGTTGCAACAAGGGCGCATACTTTAGGACGCCCTCGACAATGCCACATACTACATTAGAGTTTAGCAGCAATATCATCGAAAAAGACAACATCAAAGCCTTGTTTAATCGCCTTCACCTTCTCCTAGAAAAAAGCCTACCCACAACGTTATCCAGTTGTAAAAGCCGGGTGATTGATCATAGATTATATACAATTGGGGATGGATCCTCCGATAATGCCTTTGTGCACATGACATTGAGCATCCTGTCAGGGCGCGAAAAACAACAAAAAGCGAGCATTGGCCAAGCAATCATGCATCTTTTAACGGAGCATTTCAGTCAATCTAGCCAGATGCTGACCTTGCAAATATCGCTAGAAATAAGAGATCTGCATGACGCCTACTTCAAAAATTAACCTGAGATGGAAGTCACTTCATGAATTTTATTGTTGATCCGCGTATCTCATCGACGTGTTTTATCTTAGACGATTGGCCCGTGTCTCGTGTGTTTCTAAAAGACAATGCCAACTATCCTTGGCTGATCTTGGTCCCTCGCCACATGAACATTCGAGACATGGATGAGCTTCCTCAAACTGTACAACACATGTTGATGCAAGAAATCACAGCCTTATCATCGATTGTCAAAACTTATTTTAAGCCCGACAAACTGAACGTAGGGACGTTGGGTAATATTGTTTCTCAATTACACATCCATGTGGTTGCACGTTTCACAACTGACGACCTTTGGCCTCATGGTATTTGGCAAGCAGCTCAAACCACAACACCATATAAACAGGTGATGATCCGTGGGTTTCTTGAGGAACTTCGCTCGCGCGTCCAGGCTGCTGTATTCACGGAATGACCATTGGAAACTTTTTTTGTAATCCCTTGATTTTGTGTTAGTCTTTCTCATACGAGCAAGGGATAACGTCTAATTTATGCCTCAAAATAGCATCATTTTTCAATTGGCGACGCATTACCTGCCTAAGGTCGCGCTGCGTATCGAGCGCCTTCTGCTGACCATTGAACAAGCA
The DNA here is from genome assembly GCA_947470005.1 of Legionellaceae bacterium. Lineage (GTDB taxonomy): Bacteria > Pseudomonadota > Gammaproteobacteria > Legionellales > Legionellaceae > JAGVJT01. The sequence goes on from CANISA010000183.1 coordinate 1,977, forward strand.
TGCAAAGAAACACACCCGGTTATCCACCATTACGCGTTAAATAATATGTTTGAAATCATTAAGCTGATTGAAAAACCTGAACTTAAAAGCCGATTTTTAAAAGAATTTATGCGCATTGAACACTCATTAACTAAAGCGTCTGTCAGCCTATCCGACACGGCCTTTGCTAAACTTTTTGTCCAAATTCAGCAACTAAGTCGTCTTTCGGGACAGTTTGGCGAAAATGTTCATGCTGATCCATTTTTGCAATCGATGCGACTCGCCCAGTCTTCGCATAGCATCGACTGCGAGTTGCATTCTCCTCAACTTCTCTTGTGGCTAGAGAGCGAGCCTGCTCCTCGCCAACGTCACTTAACCACGTGGTTGAAGCAACTGAGAACCTTGCTTGACACCGTTTCCATTTATTTGTCACTTCTTCGGGAAACAGCCTCGTTTGAGACCATTACCCTCCTCAACGGATTTTATCAATGCGCGCTGCCCGTTAAATCATCATGTCATCTCATCATGCTTCGTATGGACAAACATTGCGGGATCGTGCCCAAAATGCAGCTCGGCCACCATGGGCTCAGTCTTCGATTATGTGAAGCCCATTCCATGAGAGAAATTCATAATACCAACACAGCCATTGATTTATCTATTTGTCAGCTTTAGACTCCGCCTCTATGAATAGTGTTGATGTTATTATTATTGGTGCAGGTGCGGCCGGATTGATGTGTGGGATAGAAGCTGGCGCTCGTGGACGACGCGTTTTAATTCTAGATAAAAGTAATAAGCCAGGTAAAAAAATCCTGATGTCAGGCGGTGGGCGCTGCAATTTTACGAACACGCATACTACACCGCGCCAATTTCTTTCGCATAACCCTCATTTTTGTAAATCAGCCCTCAGTCGCTATACCCCATTGGATTTTATTGCGATGGTTGAAAAACATCGTATCGCTTATGTTGAAAAAGCACCTGGCCAATTGTTTTGCGAAGACAAATCAAGTTTGATTGTCGAGATGCTTCTCGCGGAAAATAAACAATACAACGCCGAAATAAAACTCAATCAATCCATCCAGTCCATCAGTAAAAATGGGAATCACTTTATTATCCAATGCAACAATGAATCGTATCGATGTGAGTCTTTGGTTGTGGCCAGTGGTGGTCTATCTATTCCCACGTTGGGCGCAAGCCCTTTCGGGTATCAACTGGCCACCCAATTTGGCTTAGCCGTCTTCCCCACGCGAGCGGGCTTAGTCCCATTGACCTTGCACACAGAAGACAAACAACGATTTGAACCTTTGGCTGGTATTTCCGTGGATAGTTTGGTGCATTGTAATAACCAGTCATTTCAGGAAAATATATTGTTTACTCATCGGGGATTAAGTGGCCCCGCTATATTACAAATATCATCTTTTTGGTCGCCCGGTGACGCCCTCGAGATGATTTTTTTACCCCAAGTGGATGTCTATGCTGAGCTTATCAATGCACGCAGAGACACTCCTGAATGCCATGTAAAAACAGTGTTAGCCCATTATGTGGCCAAACGATTATTAAGTGTTTTTTATGACGCCAACACGTTGGATAAGCCGTTGAAAAAATGTTCAGACAAGCAATTACAGATCATTGCAGATGTTCTACAAAAACAAACAATCAAACCCAATGCCACGGAAGGTTATCGAACCGCTGAGGTCACACTGGGTGGTGTGGATTGTAATGAATTATCTTCTCAAACGTTTGAATCAAAAAAAGCACCTGGATTATTTTTTATTGGGGAAGTATTAGACGTAACCGGGTGGTTAGGTGGCTATAATTTCCAATGGGCATGGTCTTCTGGATGGGCCGCGGGACAGGCTGTGTAGAAATTAAGCGAGTAGATCGGCCGGTTTCAAGGTCGGTCTACTCGC
>CANISA010000184.1 GCA_947470005.1 Legionellaceae bacterium
GGTATAGGAACCGTAATTTTACGAGTTTGATATTATTTATCAATGGGTTGCAGTGCGAATTAAAGTTTTTTTTTATGTCAGCATCTCCTGGATGCCGCGGATAAACCGCGGCACGTCGCCGGCGAGGGATCAAATGTCAACAGGCCCTACAACAAATGTTGTATATTTTGTTTTTGTTCTTTTTGCGCGATTATCTCGTGCGATAAATAGTTCCCTCTCTTTCTTCGCCAGTATATACTCGATCCGACTAGGATGACTGGTTTGTGGGATAAGGATAGGGGATTGAATCGATATGGCTAGCATGCTGTTTTTGTTTTACCTGGTGTTCACGTTGGTGGTTCTTGCGCGCGGAATGAAGGCGGTGGTTTGGGAAGTCGGGAGTGCGGTTTATTTAATTGTCGCGACTTTTTTTGTAGGGCTTCATTGGCTCGTAGGGCTTGTGCTCTGGGGCGTGGTGATTGGTATTATGGTGTTTATTCGTTCAACCCCCTTGCGTGATGCCGTTGCTGGCCGATTATTTGTGCGTGCCAAAGTGGCGATTCCTCGATTATCTAAAACAGAAGAAGACGCGTTGAATGCTGGCGATACCTGGATTGAAAAAAGCATTTTTACGGGCACTCCAGATTGGGACGCATTAGCGGCTATTCAGACCGAGCTGACCGATGAAGAGCAAGCATTTATTGATCATGAAACAGAAACGCTCTGCGCCATGGTGGACGACTGGGAGGTCACCCAGCAGCATGATCTTTCTGCTGAAGTATGGGCTTATCTTAAAGAGAAGGGATTTTTCGGGCTGGTTATTCCTAAAGAATATGGCGGCAAAGGCTTCTCCGCGCGAGCACACTCGGATGTGGTTGTGAAAATTGCCAGCCGCTCAGGCGTGACCGCCGTGACGGTGATGGTGCCTAACTCCTTGGGGCCTGGTGAGTTGCTTTGTCATTATGGTACCGATGAACAAAAAGCCTATTTTTTACCGCGTCTTGCAACGGGAGTGGAAATCCCTTGTTTTGCACTGACCGAGCCTGAGGCTGGAAGCGACGCGACGTCTATCCAGTCTGAAGCCATTGTTATGAAAAAAACGGTGGATGGAAAAGCGGTGCTAGGGCTTAAACTCACGTTAAATAAGCGCTGGATCACGTTATCGCCTATCGCCACACTCATTGGTTTAGCGGTTAATTTAAAAGATCCAGATGGCCTCTTGAAAGGGCGAGGGGACGAAGGGATAACCTGCCTCTTGATCCCCCGAGATACGCCTAATCTTGAGATTGGTAACCGTCATTTGCCCAGTGACCAGCCGTTTATGAATGGGACTATCCGTGGCGAAGACGTGTTTGTGCCTATTTCAAATATCATTGGTGGTCAGGAGCAAGCGGGACGTGGTTGGCAAATGCTCGTTGAATGTTTGTCGATTGGCCGTTCAATCTCGTTGCCTGCGTTAGGCACCGCGTCTTCATCGGTTTCGTACCTGACGACGGGTGCGTTTGCTCGGATCCGTCGCCAATTTAATGTTGAATTAGCTCAATTTGAAGGCATTGAGGCGAAACTTGCAGAGATTGCCGGGTTAAATTACCTTATCAGTGCCACACGATTGTTAACGGTGGCTGCGGTCAATGAGCATAAAAAACCATCCGTTGCTTCAGCGATTACGAAATACTTTAACACTGAGTTGGCTCGCATTGTCATCAATGATGCGATGGACGTGCATGCTGGGCGTACCGTGGTTATCGGACCGCGTAATTATTTGACGAACTACTATCAAGGGATCCCCATCTCGGTTACGGTTGAAGGTGCAAATATCATGACGCGGAATCTGTTGATTTTTGGGCAAGGTTCCATGGCCTGTCATCCGTTTGTGCGTGATGAATTTTATGCCATAACAATGGATGATAAGGATGCGTTTCAATCGATTCTCTGGAAACATATTCATTATTTTTTACGCAATTTTGCGAAGACCGTCTGTGCCGCATGGACCGGAGGCCATTTAATTTCAGTGCCGCGTCACGCGCTAAAACGGGACTACCAGCGCTTAGCGCGTTTGAGTTATGCGTTTGCGTGGATGGCTGATCTTTCGCTCCTGGTGTTAGGTGGCGATCTTAAGCGCAAAGAACGGTTGTCGGCGCGCCTCGCGGATGGCATGTCTTATCTCTATTTGGCGATGGCCGCCCTGCGTTATTGTCAAGAACGAGACGCGCATGCGGATGAGCAATTGCATGCGCAATGGGGCTTGTCTTACTGTTTCTATCATGCGCAACACGCGATGTTATCGCTTGCTGATAATTTTCCTTCGCGCGTGTTAGGTCGATTGATGCGTTTTGTGGCATTTCCTTTTGGGCCGCGTATGCGGTATCCGAGTGATAAGCTCGATCATCAATTGGCGAGCTTGATGACGACGAATAATCATTACCGAGAGGGGCTGGTTGATACGTTATACTTAAGTGGTAACCCAAATGAGCCGATTGATCGTGTGGAACAGGCCTTCCAAGGCCTGATTAAGCACGCGGACCTGTATAAAAAAATCCATGGCTTGAAGCGGCTGAATTCGCATAATTTAAAACAGAAATTGGCGGAGCTCGTCGCCAAAGGAGAGATAACGGACGAGGAAATGGCCGTGATTGTTTCCGTTGAAAAGGCGCGCTGGGATGCAATTCAAGTGGATGAATTTTCGTTTGACTCGATGAAAAAGAAAACGTTCAAGTCAGTGATTGATAAGTACAAAACCCCCCTCGATTAACGAGGCGGGTGGATTTGAGGGGGAATAAATTATGGCATTGCCATCCAAGGAAGCCGTGTTATCGCTCATGAAATTGGCTGAATCATCGCCTGAGGCGGCGCGGTATTTGCAGAAAAAATTTATCGCGTTATTGGTCGCGAACAAATTATTATCCACGTTACCTGATTTGGTCCAAGCGGTTGCTGATTATGTTAAGAATGTTGAGCTGCAGGCTACGTTATCAGCCAATCCCTGGGTGGGAGAAGCCGTACCTTCTGCACGCGCAAACCGGGAGTTACAAGAAGTTGCCGCACAAGATGCGGTACAGGTCAAAACGGGCGAGCCGCTTACACGGGTCGATGTGGATGTGATCGTTGAGCTTGCTGAAGATAGTCGCTGGGAGCGACATTATGTCTCCGGAGACGCTCCTGTGGATGCAGTGACACAAGAACATATGGATGGTTTTTTCAAGGCTTGGATGGCTGAGCATGATATGGAGCGCCAAGATCACGTGATGTACAAGGCAACCGATGAAGGCAGCCCGACACAAAAAGTGCCGCCAGCTGAATTGGCCGAGAAGCTTCTCAATGAGAAGGAAGGCCTTGCTCCGTATGTGAGTCAAAAGAGTCGTGGCGCGCTTGAAGTTTGCTTAATTGAAATTCAAGCGCTCCCTGCACTCGAGGAACAAAAAGTTCTCGAGGAACAAAAAGTTCTCGAGGAACAAAAAGTTCTCGAGGAACAAAAAGTTATCGAGGAAAAAAAAGTTATCGAGGAACAAAAAGTTCTCGGGGCGTGATTATAGCCGGTGATCTGCACAAGCCCTCGCGCGCGTTAGCCGTTCGAGGGTGCCAATATTAAACCAAACCCCATGATATACATCACCTGTCACTTGCCCGTTATCTGCCCATTGACGAAGCAACGGGGCCATGGCGTAACGACCCAGGGAGTACTCGCGAAACAGACGGGGGTCGAAGCAAGCGATATTGCCGAAGACATACTGCCTGGGTGTGTTTGTCACGTGATGCGTGCTGGACAAGCCAAAATCGCCCGTTGGATGAGCCGGGTGGGGTTGAATGAGGATGAGATGAGCTGCGTTTTTGTTTGGCTGACGTAGGGTAGAAAAATCATAGTCAGTAAAAATATCCGCAC
>CANISA010000185.1 GCA_947470005.1 Legionellaceae bacterium
AAATTACCGGTGGTATTTGTTATCAACAATAACCAATGGGCCATTTCTGTCCCTTTAAGCCAGCAAACAGCCACCCAAACTCTGGCCCAAAAAGCGATTGCAGCAGGAATTCAGGGCGTTGTAGTCGATGGCAATGATGTGCTGGCCTTGCATCAAGAAATCTCCGCTGCTATAGAGAAAGCGCGCAGACAAGAAGGCCCTACTTTGATTGAAGCACGTTCTTATCGCTTATCTGATCACACAACAGCCGATGATGCGACACGGTATCAACCACAAGCTGAAGTTGATGCAAGCAAACCCAAAGAACCTCTTGCTCGTTTCAAATCTTTTCTGGAACAGCATCATGCTTGGACCGCTGCTCAGGAAGAAGCTATATTAACTGAATGTAATACACTCATTCAAACGGAAGTTGATGCCTATTTGGCTCGACCTGCGCAACCTATCACTGCTATGTTTGATTATCATTATGCTACCCTCCCAGATTATTTAATTGAACAACGCGCAATTGCTATGGAGCATGCTGACCATGCCTGATATTACGTTAGCAGAAGCAGTCACCCAAGCCTTGGCTTATGAATTAGCTCAAGATGAATCGGTCGTCATTTTTGGCGAAGATGTGGGGAAAAATGGCGGCGTTTTCCGCGCCACCGCAGGGTTACAAGAACGATTTGGTGCCAAACGAGTTTTTGATTCTCCCTTGGCTGAATCGATGATCGCAGGTTTGGCAGTAGGTATGGCAACGCAAGGGTTAAAACCCGTAGCTGAATTTCAATTCATGGGTTTCATCTATCCTGCAATGAACCAAATTGTGACTCATGCTGCACGCATGCGCAATCGTACCCGCGGTCGCTTACATTGTCCTTTGGTTTTTCGTGCGCCATTTGGCGGTGGCATTCGAGCCCCAGAGCATCATTCAGAGAGTACAGAAGCCTTGTTCGCCCACATTCCAGGGCTACAAGTGGTTATTCCATCCTCTCCCAAACGGGCTTATGGCTTACTTTTGGCTGCTATACGCAATCCAGATCCTGTCATTTTTTTAGAACCAAAACGGATTTACCGACTTGTAAAACAACCAGTTGAAGATGACGGGCAAGCTTTGCCAATCGGATCCTGCTTTACTTTACGCAGGGGAGAAGATGTCACATTAATCTCCTGGGGAGCCAGCATGCATGAAACACTCCAAGCTGCCACTGCGTTGACTGAAGAAGGCGTTTCTTGTGAAGTTATTGATGTGGCCACAATCAAACCCTTAGACAGCCAAACCATCATCAATTCCGTACAAAAAACTGGCCGTTGTGTGATTGTCCATGAAGGCGCGAAAACCTGCGGAGTCGGCGCGGAAATTACAGCTTTGTTAATGGAACATTGTTTCAGTGATTTACTGGCGCCAGTACAACGTGTTACAGGCTATGATACCATCATGCCTTATTTTCAATTAGAAAAAGAATATATACCGACAGTGCAGCGCATCAAAACCTCTGTTTTGCAAAGTTTGGAGTAGAACTTATGACAATTTTCAAATTACCAGATTTGGGAGAAGGCTTACCTGACGCGGAAATCCATGAATGGTGTGTCAAAATTGGGGATCACGTCAATGTAGACGATCCTCTGGTTTCCATGGAAACTGCCAAAGCAGTAGTGGAAGTTCCTAGCCCACAAGCTGGCAAAATAGCCGTACTGCATGGAAAAGCGGGTGATGTGATCAAAACTGGCGATGCTTTAGTGACTTTTGAAACGGATGCACCGCGCCCCGACCAAGGCACTGTAGTCGGTAATTTAGAAGTCAGTACGGTCGTTTCTGAAGATATATTTACGATTGGTTCTAGTCAGGCCCAATCTTCAGGCATTAAAACCACGCCCACTATTCGCCATTTGGCTAAAAAGCTAGGCGTCAATTTAAACAAAGTCAGTGGTAGTGGCGAACACGGCGTCATTACCCAGAAAGACGTTGAACAAGCTGCTCACGCATTAGCCCAACCTCCAGAGGGATTTGAGCCGTTACACGGGGTTCGTCGTGCGATGCAACAGAGTATGCTGAAATCACATCAAGAAGTCGTTCCCGTCAGTATATTCGATGAAGTCGATATTCATCATTGGCCTCACGATACCGATATCACCGTCCGATTGATTCGAGCCATCATCGCCGGCATCCAGGCGGAACCAGCTTTGAATGCTTGGTTTGATACCCAACATTGCGCGCGTAAATGTTTTCCCGACCTGAGTTTGGGTCTTGCAATGGATACGCCTGAAGGGCTATTTGTACCCGTCATTCATCAGGCAGAAAAAATGACTGAACAACAATTACGCGAGCAAATTAATACTTTCAAGCGTTCCGTAACCGATAGAAGTATTCCCAAAGAACAATTACAGGGCACTACTCTGACACTCTCCAACTTTGGAAAATTTGCCGGGAAATTTGCCAGTCCAATTATCGTACCGCCTACGGTTGCTATTTTAGCAGTCGGACGCCTTTATGAAGGCGTAGTCAGCCACAATGGTCAGATAGCCGCTCATCGACTACTTCCGTTGTCTTTGAGCTTTGACCATCGCGCAGTCACCGGAGGAGAAGCCACCCGCTTCTTGGGCGCGGTAATGACAGCATTGCAAAAATAAACGGCAAGAAACTATAAATATCGTATTTGATTAGTCAGCTTTCATTAGCCGCTTAAACACCAGATTGAGTCTGGTTGTTGTCATAAATTAGAACTTTGTACATGGGCCCCGCGGTCTGGGCCGCGGGGATTCGGCGGGGGGATTTTTCATAAAGTCGAGATAAGGTAACCTCAATTTGATTAGGGATAATGCCTGTAATATCAGATTCATTCACATCTAAATTCAAATATTCTTGTTTAACAACTTATACAATAAAATGAAACAAATGAACACAATTATTCTGGTTTAGGATATATCGGGAATTACTTCTTTAGAATATAAAAAAAGTATTTTATACTCACCAACGACATCTGAGTAATATCAAGATAAAGCAGGAGTTTCAATGTATAAGTCTAAAACAGGCGTGCTATTAATCAATCTAGGCACCCCTGACAACTGTGATCCCAAAGCCGTCTTTGCCTATTTGAAACAGTTTTTAAACGATCCTCGAGTCATTGATTTACCAACAGTCATCCGTTACGTTTTGGTTAATTGGATCATCATACCGTTGCGATATAAACAATCTGCTCATGCTTATCAGCAAATATGGAGCGATAAAGGCTCCCCATTATTAACCAATAGCCAAGATTTGGTGAATGCTATAAGACAAGAATTCGATACATCAATCCAGATTGAGCTCGGCATGCGATATGGAAATCCCAGCATTGAATCTGCTTTTAATAAACTTAAAGACTGTAAAAAAATAATTGCCATTCCTTTATTTCCACAATATTCATCAGCAGCAACAGGATCTGCAACAGAAGAGCTATTGAGGGTGCTTGGTCAACAATGGAATATTCCGGAAATTAGCGTAAAAAGAGATTTTTTCAACAACGCCAATTTTATTGCCGCTTATACCAGCCTTATTAACGAACATTTGACCGGTAAAAAAATCGATACTCTTATTTTTAGTTTTCATGGATTACCAGAACGACACATTGATAAAAGTGGATGTAGCTCTGGATGTTCACGATCAGAACCGTGCCCAAAACCCGATCAATTGAATACCTTTTGTTATCGAGCCCAATGCTATGAAACCGCTCGCCTCATTGCAAAAAAATTAAATTTAAGTTCATCAGATTATGTGGTTTCTTTTCAGTCAAGGCTGGGTAAAACACCTTGGATAAAACCATATACCGATTTGATGTTGGATGAACTAAGGCAAAAAAAGATAGAAAATATCGCTA
>CANISA010000186.1 GCA_947470005.1 Legionellaceae bacterium
CACAACCGCTCTGTCTTCGATCTTATGCATGCCTAAGATTCCCGTTTGTGGTGGATTAATAATCGGCGTTGCCAGCAGGGAACCAAACACACCCCCGTTGGTGATGGTAAACGTTCCGCCCTGCATCTCCTCCATCGTGAGCTTACCCAGGCGTGCACGCGCAGCAGAATCACCGATCGACTTTTCAATGCCAGCCATGCTCAATTGATCCGCATCCCGAATCACCGGCACAACCAATCCTCGCTCGGTTGAAACAGCAACACCAATATCATAGTACCCATGATAAACCACGTCTTGTCCATCGATTGACGCGTTCACCGCGGGGAAACGCTTGAGTGACTCAACAACCGCCTTGGTAAAAAACGACATAAATCCAAGTTTTACCCCGTGTTTTTTCTCAAAACTATCTTTGTATTGCACCCGCATGTCCATCACGGCTTTTAAATTAACTTCATTAAACGTGGTGAGCATGGCCGCTTGATGTTGAGCCTGAAGCAAACGCTCAGCAACTTTAGCGCGTAATCTCGACATAGGAACTCGACGCTCTTCTCGTGTGCCAGAAGTCACTTGAGTGACTGAGGGGGCTACGGTTGGCGCCGCTTGTGGTTGCAATGGCCGCTCTCGACTAGACGTAATAAACGATACCACGTCGTCCTTTGTGATGCGTCCTTCTTTGCCAGAACCAGAAATCGTTGCGGGATCTAAGGCATGTTCAGCCAACAGCCGCCGTACCGCCGGACTTGTCGAATGCTCGGACACATCGTCCGCCTGTTTTTGTGGAGCGGCCGGGCTTACCGTGGCAGGCGTACTCACGGCCACTTTGCCCGTTTCAATTCGGGCAAGCACCTGACCCGAGTTGACCGTCGCACCCACGTCAAATAAACAAGCCGTCAAGATACCATCAGCAGGGGCGGGCACTTCAAGAACAACCTTGTCCGTTTCAAGATCCAAGATATTTTCGTCTCGCTTAACGGCATCACCCACTTTTTTATGCCAGGTGGCAATCGTGGCATCAGCCACAGACTCCGGCAAGGTTGGTACGTTGACTTCAATCGACATGGTTCTAAGTTTCCTTTTATTATTAGCCCAATAAGGCCTGATTCACGAGCGCCTGTTGTTCTTGTGCATGGATCGAGGCACTCCCTACGGAGGGCGATGCCGCAACGCCACGTCCAGCATAGTCAAGCGACTGCTCCGGCGTTAAACAGCCATGAATATTATGCTGTGAAGAAAACCAAACGCCCTGATTTTGTGGCTCTTCTTGACACCAAATCACTCGTTTTGCCTGAGAATATTTCGCGAGCTCAGCCAACAATGCTTTTTTTGGAAAAGGATACAGCTGCTCAATGCGCACAATCGCAACCTGATTCAATGCATCGTCACGACGCTTTTGGAGCAGATCATAATAAACTTTTCCACAACACAAAACCACCCTCGTCACACCGGTTGAATCGATTGGATCGACCTCTGGGATCACCGTGTGAAATGCACCATGGGTTAAATCGCGCATGGATGAGACCGCTAATTTGTGGCGCAGTAAACTTTTGGGTGTCATGACAATGAGCGGCTTTCTGTAAGGGCGCACCATTTGCCGACGGAGTAAGTGAAACATTTGCGCCGGCGTCGTCGGGGTGCACACTTGGATGTTTTGCTGCGCGCACAATTGCATGTAGCGCTCAAGACGAGCCGAGGAATGCTCTGGCCCCTGCCCCTCGTACCCATGCGGCAGTAGCATCACTAAACCACATAAACGACCCCATTTTTGCTCGCCTGAGCTAATGAATTGATCAATCACGACCTGTGCGCCGTTAGCAAAATCGCCAAACTGTGCTTCCCAAATAACCAGACTAGTCGGCTCTGACAACGCATATCCATATTCGAAGGCAAGCACTGCTTCCTCAGAAAGGACCGAGTCAATCACCCAGAAGGGCCTCGAGGGATCGGTAGCTCGTTCTTCTAATGGTATAAAAAGAGCACCTGTTTTTTGATCATGCAACACAGCATGTCGGTGCGCAAAGGTTCCTCGGCCACAATCCTGTCCTGACAAACGCACACCGTACCCTTCATGGAGCAAGGTCGCGTAGGCCATGGTCTCCGCATAACCCCAATTCATCGGAAGGTCGTCCGTGCTCATTTTGTCTCGTTCAAGCAGCAAGCGTTTCACCACCGGATGCAATTCAAAACCATCCGGTAATGTCGTTAATGCGCGTGACAATTCTTGAAGCAGGGCTAAGTTAACCGTCGTATCCACGGTGTCATTCCACTTTGCAGACAAATAAGGCGTCCAATCAAGCGCAATTTTTCCCTCAAAATCCCCGCGAACGGTATCGACATCCGTCTTTCCGAGATCCAGCTGATCGCGATACACAAGAACGGCCTGCGAAACAGCTTCCTCTGTCGTTAAGCCTTCGGCAATCAGCGTCTCTGCGTAGATCTCTCGAAGCGGACGCATGCCTTTAATTTTTTGATACATCAGTGGTTGCGTGACAGACGGCTCGTCTGCTTCATTATGACCATGACGCCGATAACACACCAAATCAATCACAACATCACGTTTAAACTTCATGCGAAATTCAAAAGCGAGTTGAGTCACAAAAACTACGGCCTCTGGATCGTCTCCATTCACATGGAGAACCGGTGCTTGCACCATCTTCGCCACATCCGTGCAATACAACGTGGAACGGGCATCGAGTGGATTACTGGTTGTGAAGCCAATTTGGTTATTAATGACGATATGCACCGTTCCTCCCGTGCTATACCCCCGCGCTTGTGAAAAATTAAACGTTTCCATCACCACGCCTTGCCCAGCAAACGCCGCATCACCATGAATCACGACGGGAACAACCGCGTTTTTTTCAATCAGATCATGACGCCTACGTAAGCGTGAACGCGCCGATCCTTGCACCACCGGACCAATGATTTCCAAATGAGAGGGATTAAACGCCAAGGCAACGTGCACAATCGCCCCCGAGTCCGTACGTAAATCAGACGAAAAGCCCAAGTGATACTTCACATCACCTGTTCGTTCCAGCTTAATTTTTCCCTCAAATTCTTGAAACAATTCGGGTGGCTCTTTCCCCAAAACATTCACCAATACATTCAACCGCCCGCGATGAGCCATCCCCACGACGATCTCTTTCACCTGAGCTTGACCCGCTAGGCAAATAATTTCCTTCATCAGGGGAACAAGCGCATCGCCACCTTCCAATGAGAAACGTTTTTGTCCAACGTAGCGCGTGCCTAAGTAACGCTCCAAGCCATCCGCAGCCACAAGCTCTTGCAAAATTTGACGCTTTTTATTCGCATCAAACCCAGGCCGTCCGCGCACAGACTCCATCTTATGCTGCAACCATTTTGTTTCAACGGTGTTAGCGATGTGTCGGTATTCAATACCGATGCTCCCGCAATAGGTTTGACGCAAAGCGTCATAAATTTCTGACAACGGAATTTCTTGGGAAGCAAATGCTTTCCCCGCAAAAAAAGAACGTTTTAAATCCTCTTCTGTCAGGTTGTGGTAAGACAACTCCAAACTAGGAGCCGACTCACGCGCTTCCATTTTAAGGGGGTCAAGTTGAGCCGCAAGGTGACCGTTTTCACGATAAGCATGAATCAGGTCAGTCACTTGCGATTGCTTTCCATCAGCCGCCATCACAGGCACACTTTTCTTATCCGCGTGATTCAAAAAATAATCACGGATTACTCGATGAGATATCTCCTGCGTCACACCGTCAACGAGAGGCAGCGCTTGAAAAACTGCTTGCCACTCGGCTGGAACTGCTTGCGGATCGGCCAAATAATCTTCATACAACCCATCAACATAAGCCATATTTCC
>CANISA010000187.1 GCA_947470005.1 Legionellaceae bacterium
CGGGCTCTTGTAAAAAAACAAAATCATTACCGCTCATGATGCCCTCAAGCTCTCTTTGTTGAGTCCTCTTCCTCTCGAAGTATTCTGCGCGCTTTTCGCTTATATCCATCGGATTGTTACTGTGAGCGGTCAAGGGATCCCATCCGCTGGAACGCGCGCGGGCCTGCGCATCCGCTTGGGATGTACACCACATTTGCATATTCCACGTGGCTCCTTGAATCTGAAAAGGACTACCATTCGTTGGATCAATAAAATCGACAGCAATGGATCGCCAAGCATGATCAGATGAAGCACCAACACATGGTTCGAATTTAGACATGATCAGTTACCCCCTAGAATAATTATCGATTCTTGATTGTACTACAAATAAGTAGTCCGGTCAAATTTGACACACAAATACCATGGAGCAGACATACTTGGCGCATCTTTCAATCGAGGACTGGCTCTGACCACGGGTATTATGTTATTTGATCACCCACACCAGCCCTATCGGCTTAATACATTAACGAACAAACTCAAGGCCTGCGTCTTGAAGTATTTTAATTCCTTCTTCTGCCATAAATTGATGTGCCCGTGCCGTTGGATGGATCGGATCAAAAAATAGATAGCCTGCGCATGCATCCTGGCTCACCTTACGCTTCACCGTCGACGCCATTTTTAAAATCGACTGAGAAGACGGAGTCCCCATTGCTGCTTCGTAGCATGTGTCGGTCACGTTCGTAAATCCGTACTCTGCTGGTGAGGTCAACGCGTTGATGAACATCACATTAACGTCAAAAAATAACCACTGAACGGCTGGATACTTATCCTTCAACGTCAACACATTTTGCTCCAACAATGCATTATGTTTGTGTGTAAGGGTCGTCAGTAAATCGACCGAATCAAAATCAACTGCGGCAGGCGTTCGACCTAAATCAGGCAACGTCACCACCATGATGTGCTTGGCTCCTTTCTCCGCCAATCGCTCTAATTCGCGTACGATCCCTTGATTAGCGGCAAGAACGGCTTGTTCAGGATCATCTGGAAGAGCCACGTAGTTGTTTGATCCAATCCACACCGCAAACAAAGTCTGTTCATCCGCTCGGTCATGGTGTGCTAGCAAATAACTATCGATTTCACGACGTAACGTAAACAAGGCATCTTCATCCTCATCACCATCATCTGGTTCAGATACTCCCGAGCCACCAAATGCGTAATCCAACAAATGCGCCTCTGCATCATCTGGGTAATAAAATGTAGCTATATTTTCAATCCACACAGGTCCATTCGTAAACCGTCCCTCGAAATAAGGCGGAGAAATAGGCAGCTTATGCTTCATGTATTCATATAAGTTTCCATTGTCTGACAAGCTATCACCAAACACGACGATCTTATTTAACGGAGTGGCTGTCGCCCATGTGGAAAAAAATAACATTAACCCTGTCAAAATAATTTTCATACTCGACCTTCACTCTTAATGGGTTGGGCCTAGGCCCAACCTACATCTTAACTTAAAGACGGTAGCCCTCAAGCTGCCCCAAGGGAAGTCAACTTCATTTGCCGACCACAAACCCATGCCTTATTTAGCCCAAGAAACACATCCTTGGATAAACCACTCGGTAGACGTACGGTCGAATGATCTTCGTTAATTTTAAGCCCGGTGATGTACCTGCTTTGCAAGCCCGCTTCATTAGCAATAGCACCCACAATGTTACCTGGTTTCACACCGTGAACACGACCAACGTCAATACGAAATAGCTCTTGTGAGCTCTCATCATGAACTTGGGTGCTGGAGCCACGATCACTTGGTCCACGGTTAGTCGCTCCGCGAGTGTTCGCACCACGATCACTAAAGCCGCGATCATTAGAACCACGATCGCGCGAGGTCATACGGCCAGACCCTGAGGACTCATGCCCACGAGCAGGACGTGAATCGTTGACCGGACGTGACGATTTAGGCGCCACAAATTCTTGCTGCCAAGGCTTATCTTGATGCAACAACAACGCTAAACTCGCTGCAACGTCCAGCGCTGACACATCGTTCTCTTTGAGGTATGCATCAATGATATGACGATAATCAGCAACATGTTGGTGCGCTAACCGTTCATTAATGCTCGCCATGAAACGCGCTTTTCTAGCCACTTGAATCATGTGATCCGTGGGAACATTTGCTTTTTCAATGCGCTGACGGGTGTGGCGCTCAATGGTGGTTAACATGCGTGATTCACGCGGCGTAACAAATAAAATAGCCACCCCACTACGACCGGCTCGCCCTGTACGACCAATACGGTGAACGTATGTCTCGCAATCATGCGCCATATCATAGTTAATCACGTGCGTCACACGATCCACATCCAATCCACGGGCCGCAACATCTGTCGCCACGAGAACATCAATCACCCCTTGCTTAAACTGAGCAATGACTCGCTCGCGTAGCGCTTGAGTGATGTCCCCATGAATAGCCATGGCACGGTGTCCTTGTTGTTGCAAAATGGTTGCAACTTCTTCCGTGCTGCTTTTCGTCCGAGTGAACACAATAACCCCTTGAGACGTTTCCGTTGCAAGAATACGTAACAAAGCATCTGGTTTTTGAGGCTGAGAAGCGAAGACAAAGCGTTGCTCAACACTTTTCACGGTTGCCGTTTCCATACGAATTTCAATGGACACCGGATCAGCAAGGTATTGATTCGCTATTTGTCGAATGCGGAACGGCATGGTTGCTGAGAACAATGCAATTTGTTTTTCTTTGGGCAACGCGGCGAGGATTGTCTCTACGTCATCAATAAAGCCCATCCGAAGCATTTCATCGGCCTCATCCAACACAAACGTGCGTAATCCAGTTAGGTTCAATGTTTTACGTTCAATATGATCCAGAATACGGCCAGGTGTGCCAACAACAATTTGAGCACCATCACGTAAGGCTTTAAGTTGTGGTCGATAATCTTGACCGCCACACAGCACAATAACGCGTGTATTTTTTTGATGCACACAGAGTGACTCAAAATGAGCAGCAACCTGAATCGCTAATTCGCGAGTCGGTGCTAAAACCAGAACTTGAGGCACCTGTTGCTCGGGCAATAAGCGCATCAACGCAGGCAACGCAAATGCGGCCGTTTTCCCCGTGCCTGTTTGTGCTTGTCCAATTAAATCACGCCCTTCCAATAGCCAAGGAATGGTTTTTTCCTGAATAGGGGACGGTGTTTCATAGCCTAATTCTTTAACTGCTTTTAATAGCGCCTCGGATAAATTAAGATCCGTAAAGCGAAGGGGCGTTGTTTCAGTCATCGTTGCTGTTGTTTCGTTCACAGTAGGTATTTTTTGTGTTTGTTGAGTCATATAGGTACCTGATTGAATGCTTAATCCGAAGTAAAGATTAGTCAATGTAAAAACAGTGGGGCATGATAGCAAAATTTCTAGCGAAATGCACTCATTTTATTCTGTTTTCAATAATCAGTGCGAATACGCGCCAAAATCAGAGTATGGCGGCCAGACGACAGGCTTGATTGATCGCGTGTCGGGCATCTAATTCTAATGCTTTAAACGCTCCACCGATCACATGAACCGACTGATTGATTTGCTTTAACGGCTCATACAGCCCACTCAATTCAGTTTGACCGGCGCAAATAACAATGGAATCAACGGCCAGTACGGTGGGTTTTCCCTCCACGTCAAGATGAAGACCCGCGGCGTCAATGCGAATGTATTTAACGCCTGATAACATCTTCACTTGGCGATGTTTTAAACTAAGTCGGTGGATCCACCCCGTGGTTTTTCCTAAACGTTTTCCCATTTTTTCTTTTTTTCGCTGCAGTAAGTAAACCTGGC
>CANISA010000188.1 GCA_947470005.1 Legionellaceae bacterium
CAATTTTTGATATACCTCAGAGACATGGCCATCTACTTTGACCTTGCGCCACTCATGACGTACGACTCCGTGTGGATCGATCAAAAAGGTACTGCGTTCGATGCCACGATATGACTTACCATACAACATTTTATTTTTGATGACGTCAAAATGTTGGCACAATACTTCGTCTGAATCGCTGAGCAAGGGAAAGGGAAATCGCTCTTTTTGTTTGAAGCGTTCATGACAGGTAATATTGTCACGTGATACGCCGATGATTTCAGTGTTTAAATTCTTGAAATTAGGATAGGCATCGCGAAAATCTTGACCTTCTCGCGTGCAGCCTGGCGTGGCATCCTTGGGATAAAAATAGAGTACCAACCACTGTCCATGATAGTCGGTTAACGCCATCATTTGCTGCCCAGTTATCGCGTATTTGCCTGAAGGTACGTTCATCTTTATGTCTTTCCATGTTAGAATATGCGTTTCACGTTATGTTCGACTTTCTCCTTTTAGTGCCTACGTGCTGGCGGATTGTTAAAGGTCGAGCATTGCGTTCTTTCTTGTCTGGAATAATATAGGATCCTAGCAAGGATGTCTCTACAACATCTTGTTAGTTATCCTCAATCTTTGGTCCGATAAAACGTGGGTTATAGGGTGTCATGAATTTACAGAAATCTGATTTTTATTTTGATCTGCCTCAGTCACTTATTGCGCAAGCGCCTTTGCCGCAACGTGCTGATTCTAGAATGCTGGTGTATCAACGTAGCAATCAAAGCCATACACATCAAAGTTTTCGTGATTTACCGGACTATTTGGAACCAGGCGATTTATTGGTTTTCAATGACTCTAAAGTAATTCCAGCTAGAATGTTTGGTCACAAGGCGAGTGGTGGGAAAGTCGAGGTTTTTGTAGAACGGCTGATTTCCGATTATGAATGTTGGGCGCATATACGGGCTAGCAAAGCGCCGCGTTCTGGCACGATGATTCATCTGACACCAGAGTGGTCGTTAGAGGTTGTTGAAAAAAGTCATGATTTGTATTTATGCCGTGCAGCCAGTGAATTAGAGCCTATCTTAGAAGCAATCGGTCATATTCCGTTGCCTTTGTACATCAATCGGCCTGATGATCAGGCAGACAAACAGCGCTATCAGACCATCTATGCCAAATATAAAGGCTCCGTTGCGGCGCCAACGGCGGGTTTGCATTTTGATGACGCCATGTTTGAACGTTTGGCAGAGAAAGGCGTCCGTGTGGCGTACACCACTTTGCATGTCGGAGCAGGTACTTTTCAGCCAGTACGGTGTGAAAATCTGAATGATCATACCATGCATGCAGAATGGTTGACGATTAGTCCAGAATTGTGTGCAGCGGTTGCTGAGACCAAAGCCGCTGGCAAACGCGTGATTGCAGTGGGGACGACTTCGTTACGCAGTTTAGAGTCTGCTGCGGTCAACGGCCATTTAGAGCCTTGCCACCGTGAGACCAGTATCTTTATTCAACCTGGATATCATTTCCAAATCTGTGATGGGTTGATCACCAATTTTCATTTACCTGAGTCGACTTTGTTAATGTTGGTGGCGGCCTTGATTGGTTATGAACAAGTGATGGCACTGTATCAAATTGCTATTCTTGAACAATACCGATTTTTTTCTTATGGAGATGTGAGTCTCTTATTATGACAATCCAATATGTACCTTATGTGACAACCCCAGCGGGCGCTTGTTTGACCCAGACGAATTGGCACGAGCTTGGCATCCATTATGCTTTGTGTGGCTTAGCGCATATGGTGATCAAACCCGGCTTAGCATTTTGGCAACAAGGCATGGATTTGAAAACCTATTTGGCATGGGATGGATGCGTGATCCTAGATGCTCGAGAGTTCAGTTTGAATGGGCGGGAAGAATTTGTCGTCCAATCCCCTTATGATGGTTCTCGCATTGTGTTGAGTTTGGCGCAATTTTGGGAGTTGGTGCACAAATTAAAGCCGGATCTATTGTTAAAGCCGCAATCCATGGAAACTGAGTCGGTTGTAAAGGAGCAGTCGGCTCTGTTGGCAACGATGCAATCTTTGGGTTACCAACCCTCAGATGGTTTATTATTTACACACGATGGGCATACACTTTATGCTTCAGATCGTCCTGCTCAAGATGCGTTGCAGGGTAGAGTGTATCAGTCTGATGGATTATTATCACTCCAAGATCCTTTATATGCTCTGGATTTTCAATGGTTAGAAGCGCATTGCGCTTGCCCGACTTGCCAGCAAGGATTTACCCGCGCATATTTACACTATTTGTTGCAGAGTACACCGTTGTTGTGTCAAAGATTATTGATGATGCATAACGTGTTTTGGATTAGGAAATATTTAAATAGCGGTGTCATCACACCCTAGGTTATGCTCGTAACGACGCTATTTTGAAAATTGCACCGCACAAAGAGAAAATCATTTACGCTGATGATAAATATCGCTATGATGTCTCAACCTTAGCCTTAATCATAGTTTTGGAGAATAGATGAGTTTTTTATTTAGTGATGCATTTGCTGCAATGGACTTGACAACTGGCGTAGCCGGGGGATCTCGTACAGATGGGTCGTTTTCGTTGCTGATGATTGTTGGAATTTTCGTTTTATTTTACTTTATGATGATTCGTCCTCAGAATAAACGTGCAAAACAGCATAAAGAATTGATTACTAAACTACAGAAGGGTGATGAAATTGTGCTCACTTCTGGGATCTTGGCGATAGTAGAAAAATTGGTTAACGAAACACACATTAGAGCCACCGTGAATAGCAACGTGGAAATTTTGGTGCTACGTGATGCAGTGGCATCGGTGCTACCAAAGGGAACGTTGAGTTCTCTGTAAAACCCTAATGAAGCATACAATTCATTTTTGAGTTTCTGTAAGCGAGTACAATAAAAAATGCAAAATAGATATCCGCTGTGGAAAAATGTATTATTAATCGTTTTGGCTGTTTTGGCTATTATTTATTCAATACCTAATCTATATAGTGAGGATCCGGTAGTTCAAATTTCCTCCGATACGGATATGGATGCGCATGTTATTTTAAAGCAAACTCAAACTATTTTGGATCAAGCTCAGATTCCTTATCGTGCGGTTCGCATTCATGGGGATGGTGTTGAAGTACGGTTTACGTCGACTGATTTGCAATTGCAAGGACGAGACCTGATTAAAAATGGGTTGGGTACCAATTATATCGTTGCATTGACTTTGGCACCTTCTACACCTAAATGGTTGTCCAGCATTTATGCGGAACCGATGAAGCAGGGTTTGGATTTGCGCGGTGGGGTGCATTTTCTTTTAGAAGTGGATATCGACAGCGTGTTGAATCGGCGCTATGAAGGGCTCTTGAAGTCGATTGGCCAAGATTTGCGGGAATTGGGAATTCGCTACGCGGGTATACGCTATTTTCCACATCAAGGCATAGAAATTCGTATGCGTTCGGCAGAGCAATTAACGCAAGCTTTAAGCGAGTTAAAAACCAAATATGTCAATATGACCTTCAAACCAGCTAAGAATAAGCAAGCGATTATTGCTAGTTTATCCGGCAGTGAACGGCATAGTATTCGCCAAGCAACGATCGATCAAACGATGGGTATTTTGCGTAATCGTGTGAATGAACTAGGTGTTGGTGAGGCAATTGTCGTGCAACAGGGCGCCACTCGTATTGGAGTTGATTTGCCCGGTATTCAAGACGCTGCACGTGCTAAGCAAATTTTAGGCGGTACTGCAACATTACAATTTTATATGGTCGACCAGGATCATGATCCGGTAGTGGCTGCTAAAACTGG
>CANISA010000189.1 GCA_947470005.1 Legionellaceae bacterium
CGCCAACGTGCAACGGTTGCATACTACCAACACAAGACACACACGGCGTTGCGTTTACTCAACGGTCCCAATGAGTGGGGCTATGGTTCAAGTGCTCCGTTGGAAGGGCTAGAGCCCCTGATCGCCCTGCTCTGGTTAGCCGCATCAGATGAGTCAGCAGACATGGCGCCGACAAACGGCTATACATTGGATGATCGCATTAACCAGTTCATCGATGAGCTCGCTCTGATTGGGCGTGCACGTAATTGGCAGAGTTCGGGTTACAATCGTGAATCCGACAATCTCCAACCCGACTCCCCCAATTGTGGCGGGATGGCCTCGGTCAGTCTGCAACAATCCGTTCAAGGGCACCCCCTCCTGACAGGCCTCACGCAGGAACTTATTCTGCAAACCTTGCGTGAATTTGTCAGGGAGCATTTTAGAACGACCATCCAACAACTCACGCCAAATGGACGCGTTGCATTGAATGAAGCGTTGGAAGAAGCGATGATTAATCCAGACGGAGTTCGTGCTGAAACGCGAGCACAGCTTGCAGCACTCAATGTTTCTCCTGGGATGCAAGCCAACTTTTTACAACAGATGAATCACCGATACGGCCGTCTCTTCACCTCACAACCCGTGCTGAGTGAAACGATTAGAACGCAGTTTCAACTCACGGCGCGCTACCCCTCACATGTAATGCGATTTGCCGGTGACACTAATTTGATGCCGTTGCTTAAAGCCGCCATTGACGCCGACGCAGTTGCCCCCCCAAGAGGCCTTGTTACACCAACAGCGGGAACATCACCCCTGCTTCGCCATAGCTTGTTAAGCGCCAGGGGCTTGCCTGTTGCTGTGAGTGATACAGCAGACCACTTGATCACAACATGGATCCGTCCTGATTGATGATGTACATGCTCTTTTCGCGTCCAGCGCTTGCGTGCTACAATGCACGCATCGCAACTCGCCCTGAGGCTATCATGCGCCAACTCTCCCGCATCTTGTTTACAACGTTGCTACTTTTTTGCGTCCATTCATCCCATGCTGCTGATTTACAAGAGATTGGGCAAGAATTAAGCGATTCCGTCATCACCACCAAAATCACCACCAAATTTACTAAAGATAAACAAATTAACCCATTAAAAATTTCAGTGACAACCGAACAGGGCGCAGTCACCCTGAGTGGGCATGTCCGAAGCAAAGAAGCCTTTGTGAGTGCGTTACGATTAACCAAAGCGACCAGGGGCGTGAAATCTGTTGATGCGGATGAGCTTGAGATCAAGCAGGTAAATACAACCTTCACCGATGCCTACATCACGGCCAAGGTTGAAGCCGCCGTGCTCAAAGCAAAAGTATTGGATGATGAATCCATTCCCTTGGTTGGAATCAATGCAACCACAACAAATGGCGTCGTGACGTTGTCGGGCGATCTAAAGCACAGCAAATCCATCCCGCCTATCTTAAAGCGGACCTTGGCTGTGCGCGGCGTTAAACAGGTCATTTCAAATCTACGTGTGCCGCAAGACGAGCTTGCTCTGAGGCCTTAAACAACGCAATCCTTACACCATCCATAGATTGTTAAGGCATGATCGGTCATTTTAAATTGAGCGCTCGCGGCAATCATGGCCTGACGTTGTTCGATGATATCATCCACAAACTCAACCACTTGACGGCACTTCACACACACCAAATGATCATGATGCGCGCCCTGGCTCAATTCAAAGACCGAGTGTCCGCCCTCAAAATAATGGCGGTGAATCAAGCCTGCGGCTTCAAATTGCGTTAACACACGATACACCGTCGCGAGCCCGACCTCTTCACCCAGATCAGCCAATGCTTTGTAAACATCTTCTGCGCTCAAATGATGCGCGCTCGACTGTTCAAAAATTTGCAGCACCTTCAAACGAGGCAAGGTTATTTTTAACCCCACGTCTTTCAGTTGTTGGCTTTCTTCCATGACGACTCCTTATGTCGACGGGACTTGTGGTATAGTATGACCATATTTTTCATGGCAAGCAAAAGAATGCAAATCATCTCTCTATTATTTCGCGGACTCTTGGTCCTCTCCCTGACCAGCTGCTCCACCTATGATTTTTCCAGGCACATCGTGCAACAGGGCAACTTACTCACGGAATCAACCGTGAGCCGACTCAACCTCGGCATGAGTAAACAAGATGCCGCCATCCTGATGGGCACAAGTTTATTAAGCCCGACATTCAATAACGACCGCTGGGATTACGCTTATACCTGGCGAAAAGGCAGCACCTCCAACGCGGTTCGCCACGTGAGTCTTTATTTTTCAGGTGATAAACTCACGCGCATTGAGCAGTAATCATGACGTCCTCCCCGCCATAAAAAACGAGGAGGACGTCAAGTCCAGTCCTCAATTTTCAACCCCTCAACCTGAGAAAAAGCACGATCATTGGTAATTAATATACGATTTAAGGCTAAGGCATGAGCGGCAATTAACATATCCAAATTACCCAATATACGACCTTTGCTTTGCATGTTTGCTCGAAGTTTTCCATAACATTGAGCAATGGTACTGTCCCATGGTAATACATCGATACGAATTAAAAATTCATGTACAAGCATTTTAAGTTGTGTTGCTTCTGGTTTTTTTGCTAAACCAAATAGCAACTCCCCTTCTGTTATGGCAGAGATACCCAGCTGTGACATGGGGAGAGAAGTAATCTTGTTGCAAACAGGCCCAGAGTCTTTTATAAAATGACTAACTATATTGGTATCTAACACGTATTTATTCGTCATTAAAAAGATCTCTTACTTGGGGACTGTCATCTTCTCGATCGGCCATGAAGTCAGCGGGAATATCAACCTGTGTCTTCAGGGTCAGAAAATCATCCCACGTATTCGGTTTTCGTGACAAGATGACGTCACCTGTTTTTTGATCTTTTCGTATAAAGACTTCTTTGCAATCAAAACGATAAGCCGCAGGCAAACGCACCGCTTGGCTGCGACCATTTGTAAAAATTTTTGCCGATTGGGTCATGATGAACTCCCGTGGTATATATCAAAGTATATTCCATGTGTGGGGGTATATCAAGAAATACGTAACGTGTTGAAACAGACGTTCAACGGGTAGTGGGTTTAATTAAGCCTACGAATTTGTCTGGAGCTCGCTGTCCATATGGATTTCAGTGCATCTCAACGGAATAGCCTAGAATCATATTCTTTGGGATGATGAAATGGCTAAACGCCAACAACGGCAAGGGATCCCCACTGAATTGAGCGTCGCACAGTTTGAGCAATTTGTCTTGCCTCACCTGACTGTTGGTAAGGGGAGCGCAATTACACAAATTAAATTACACTCCCGGCTCGCATTGGATTTTAACAAGATCAGGATGTGATGAATCACCAAATAATGAGCGTACACTCGGGGTGCTTGTCCATTTACATAGTTTACATACTTGTCTGCTCGCAGCTACCTTATGGTCGGTGAATACAGAATGAAAATCAGATTTGACCGAACCACTTTTATAAAGTTTTCCAGAACACTTTGGGCACGTAGTTAGCTCTTCTTTAAGGTAAATCGATTGTTTATTGAGAAGCTGTTGCTGAATATGTCTCAATAAATCTATTTGCTCTGAGTGACGGAGCCCAAGATCAATGATAGAGTTCGGCTTAATAACGCTTTTTGTCATAACAATTTCTTTGCCAACTACGTCGCCTGCATCATTTAGTGATTCAACTATTACTCGAATCTGATGAGTCATAATCGTTTCCTTTACAGAAAAGTTAATGTCCTTA
>CANISA010000190.1 GCA_947470005.1 Legionellaceae bacterium
CTGATAAATTTCCTGAGTTAAAAATTAATTACTATCAATAAGCTCTACTCGTGAATCATCAGAAAAATTAGCAATGAATCTATCCCTCTGCGCCAGCGACAGTGAGACAAATTTCCGGTAAAACTAAACACTGTTGGGCGGTTAGGAAATTGAGAACATGGAACATGAAAATAACACTCAACATGAATTGAATTCGGCCTATGTGAATGAAAATCGAGTTCCGGAAATGAATTCGGACGTTGTGTCTGAAGTTTCGGCATTAGATCCTCAAGTAAAGGTTGGCAGCTCCCCTTAACGCAAGTTTTCTGCGCACTATAAACAACAAACTCTTGACGCTTATAATGCCTGTAATAACACGTGAAGAACGTGGTGCATTACTGCGAAGGGAAGGTCTTTATTCTTCGAATATCATCAGCTGGCGCAAGTTATTTTCCTCTGAAAATGACACTAAAAAAGGATCGAATAAAGCCCTGCGAACTGAGCATTTAGTTGCGGAAATTGATCAATTAAAAAAGAAATTGGCGCAGGCTCAAGCCATAATTGATCTCCAAAAAAAAGTCTCGGAATTGCTTGGAACTTACATCCTCCCACACGAGAGCAAAGGGGGGAGATCATGAGAACAATCACACAAGCAAGCCAAGAAACATCCATTTCAATCGATGCGCTTTGCGTCGCATTGGTCATTCGGCGCGCAACTTATTATCGTTATTTGGAAGGTCTTGAGCAAAGTAAACATGTTGTACTTAAGGTGGAAGCGCCTAAAAAGTCGCCAGATAACGCACTGAAGAAGCAGGAAAGGCAGACCGTGCTTGATTTGTTACACAGCGATCGTTTTGTCGATAAAACTCCTTATGAGGTTTATTATGAACTGATAGACCAAGGTGAATATCACTCCTCTATCCGCACCATGTATCGTGTGCGGGAAGAGCAAGGTGAGTCACAAGACAGGCGCATACAACGTAATCACCGCGATGCAGTGAAGCCTGAGCTGCTTGCAACACGTTCAAATGAAGTATGGTCCTGGGATATCACCAAGTTGCTGGGGCCTCAAAAATGGGTTTATTTTCATCTGTACGTCATCATGGATATTTTTAGTCGTTATGTTGTTGGCTGGCTTATTGCCGATCGTGAATGTCAAAAGCTTGCTCGCCTACTGATTCAAAAAACCGCACTCAAGCATGGCATTTAACCCGATCAACTCACGCTGCATGCGGACAATGGCCCCGCTATGAAAGCGCTGACCGTCGCCCAATTACTTGATCACCTTGGTGTTGCTAAAACACATAACAGGCCGTATACCAGCAATGACAATCCTTTTTCTGAGTCACAATTCAAGACAATGAAATACAGGTCTGAATTCCCTGTTCGTTTTCAATCGATTACAAGTGCCGAAGCGTTTTGCCAACCTTATTTCAATTGGTATAACAATGAGCATTATCATTCAGGCATTGCTTGGTTGACGCCTGAATCAGTGCACTTTGGTCGTGGTGAGATTATCTTGCAAAGGCGGCACGAAACTATGCAGCAAGCGTTTCTTGACGATCCAAGACGTTTCAATAACCAATCACCCAAATTACAACAACTCCCTAGCGAGGTCTATATTAACCCGCCACAAACAGTGATTGTTCAGGCAGCCGGCTCACTAAACGTTAGGAGCCTGACAGCATGATTAACATAGTCTTGTGTGTTTCTGGCTTTATAGGCCGTTACGGTACGCAGAACCGTCAAAAACCGAGGGCGCGTTTAAGGCAATCAACGTTATTAATGGATAACGGGTTATCCAGAAGCGGGGGATTGCGATGAAAATGATGCGTTATCACCTTCAGTTAAATAGGCGTCGTACGACAGTAATTTTGGATGAAATAATAGATAAATTATTAGCTATAAAATTTGATGAAAGGGCGAGGTACAAAAGGAGCTCATTTAGCCGTAAGAAAATAACGCCATAAATTTCTTCCGGATGACCAAGATATGTCAGGAATTGTGCTTGAAAAATATCTTACTAAAAAATCAGTATTATTTTTAACGGATACAATTTTATCCGACAAATATTGGCAGTTTCATTTTAACTGAGGCGTTTATTTGTCCAATGTGCTTTAGTAATGCGTTATTTGCATTGTAAGATCAAAGAAATTATTTATGAAACTTAATTATAAAGACTGGACAACAGGAAGCCAATATGACATGATTATCAAGTGTCTTCGACACATCAAGTTTGTCTCATTTCCGCTGACACGTTCCGCTGGAATATTCAATAGACGCGCTTCTTGTCCTGCCTTGATACGTTGTCCTGACTCCTCCATATGGGCCGCCAGGGTTCGTTCACCACTCGATAATACAATTGTTCGCCATCTTGCCGACTCACGTACGCCACCTGTGCGTTGTGCTCGTTGTTTTCCATGACCATTTGCTAAAGCATAAATGATTGTTCGAATCTCACGAGGGTCACATTCACTTATCTCATCCAAAACAAGTAAAGAGTCATTTAAAGCAGCAGCTGTTGCTTCTAATCCATTGGCGGTAGCGCGCCAAGTACGAACATACCCATGACCACCCCACACACTGGCCGCAACCTGTAGCGCTGTCGTTTTGCCGTTGCTCGATTTACCAACCAAATGAATGCCTCCACCTCCCGCGGACTGTTGTTTTGCTCTAAGCAATAATGGGGCTGCGAAGGCTGCTGATACTGATAATATCAATATAGGATTTCCCCTGCATTTGAGTCCAACACACTCACGCCAATCTTTGACATCTCCTTGCTGAATAAAATCATCATGTGCAACATATTCTGATTGAAATCGCACGCATTTATCGCCTATGGTTACGTTTGGTAGTACGAATGATCGCCCATCTAGATGCCACCCTGTACGCATTGCGGCAATAATCCGTGGTTTAGGCTTCGCCTGCATTAACCAACCGCTTAAATGCTTTTTTGCGTCCGGATTCATTCTGACACCCAACCTTAACAACTCACCGCGCATGTCATCGCCACTACCTTTGAGAAGATGCATGGGCATCGCCCATTCACGCCATTTACCAAATGAATTAACAAATCGTAACAATAGACCAAACGACTCATCGCGCTCATCAGCGGTAATTGCATCAGCATAAATTGGTGTACAGACCCATATATCAATAGGCTCTGGCTTTCCCTTCACCCTGCTGAAGCCATGCCAATACAAACCTGGACATTTTTTCTGCCCATCAATCTTGAACCAGGCATCATGTACCATATAGCCAGGACGCGCGATATCGGGTGTCCCGAGTTTATCCGGTGCGGTATAATGAGGGGCTACAACATCATTTTTTTATCAATAGTTCCCTCCGTTCTCTCTATGTTTTTGTCGAGTGAACGATTACAAGCATTATCACCACTGAAAGTTCCCTCAGTTCTCCTGGTTCCCCTTGCTTTTTTAATCATTCCACACCGCCATACTCATTGACCAACAGGCAAGGTCATTAAAATCAGTCAAATTAATTGGTGCGTGCTCTGGCCAATTAGGCTTGATAAATAATGCCCTCGAAGCGATAGCAGCCTCTCTTCCCTTAGTTATACCGGGATTATCTGGAGTTAGTCTGTCATCGTCAGCACAGATTATTATTGTTGCTTTTGCTAAGTGTCGACGTATGGGTATTCTTGCCTATCGTGATCACTC
>CANISA010000191.1 GCA_947470005.1 Legionellaceae bacterium
AACAGACGCATTCGCGCCACCAAATCCAAATGAATTAACCAGCGTTTTTCCACCGTGCCACGTTTCAGGCTCCGTGAGTGTTCTTAAACTTCCCAGATAGGGAATTCTCTCGTGCAAATGCAATTGAGGGTAAAGCGTTTCTGTCTCATAGCTCAGCAGCACTTTTGCGATACTCGCTAACCCAGAAGCACCCTCAGCATGCCCCATGTTCGATTTGAGCGCGCCCAAGGTCAGATCAGACCGGTCACCAAAAAATTGTTGTATGCCCAAAATTTCTTCTGTATCACCTGCTACCGTTCCCGTTCCATGGCATTCGATGTGATTTATTTCAGCGGGTGTTACGTTACTTTGTTGAGTCAGTTGGTGATACAGGTCGGACTGCCATTGATGGCTAGGAAATGAAATTCCTTTCTCATGGTATCCACACGTATTAATGCTCGAGGCAAGAATTTTTGCGTAAGGAGAATAACGAATCATATCTGAACGCGTCGTGAGCAACAACGTGACAATGCCTTCTGCTCGTGTATAACCATTCGCGCTTTTATCAAATGTTTTACAAAACCCATCGGGGGACAACATGTGTAACTGATTAAAGGCAAGCGTCATGGCTGAATCAAGTAAAATCGAACTGCCACTCACAAAAGCGGTCTCACACATGCCTTGTTGCAAATCATTCACCGCATAATGCAGGGCGGTCAACGAGCTGGCACAGGCAGTATCTACGTTAAGCGAAGGACCATGGATATCGTAAAAATAAGATAAGCGATTCGCATACATCGTTTTCGCACATCCCGTAAGCTCATACCCTGTGATCTCTTGCGTGTCTTTAATCCAAAACTGTTGCGCATCCGAAAAACAAGAACCTATATACACACCTGTGGACGAACCTTTAATGTCGTCAGGAAAAATCGCTGCATTGATTAACGCCTCAAACGACGTTTCCAGCAATAAGCGTAGCTGTGGGTCAAGTTTCTCTGCCTGCTTTCCATGCATACCAAAAAACACAGGGTCGAAATAATCAAGGGATTGCTTCAATTTACCAAAAAAGGCTGGTGTATCATTATACCCAGCTGGCCAGCGGCGCTCATCTTGCGTGACCATGTTCACTTTATTCACCAAGTTTTCGTGAAACTCATGCGGACTATCTGACTCAGGTAAACGTAACGCGTATCCAATGATATGTATCTCTTTAGAGCTGGAATGAGGCATGACCAATCCTTTGGTTTTTTTTTTAAAAGTGCGTGGTTATTCTAACTGAGTCCGTAATAATCGCAAGGGAGAAATGTTTCAATTAAGTGAAAGATGGCGTATTTTAGTCGTGTCTTTAATAAATTAAGAGCGGAGAATTCATGTCAGTTAATATTGCTCTTTGTGAAAATAAAAAGCATTTTCGTGATTTTTTAGATGTGCCTTTTAATTTGCACAAAAATACACCTAATTGGGTTCCTCCTTTACGACAGACAACAAAACAAATTTTAGATAAAAAAAATCCGTTGTACAAAAATTCAGAAATTAAATTATGGATTGCCTATGTTAACAAGAAACCTGTCGGTCGAATCGCTGGAATAGTCAATCGACTTCATAATAAATTCCATGATGAAAACATTGGATTTTGGGGTTTTTTTGAAGCCGATAATTCAGATGAAATTGCATCAGCACTGTTTCAACACGTTGAACAATGGACGCTTGCTCAAGGGCTCAGTGCATTACGTGGCCCCATGAGCCCATCCATCAATTATGAGTGCGGGCTACAAATCTCTGCGTTTGACACGAAACCATTCATTATGATGCCACAAAATCCAGAATATTACCCAACGTTAGTTGAAAGACAAGGGTATAAAAAAATAAAAGACCTCGAAGCATGGTGTCTTGAAAAGAATGATCTAAAAATAAACCCAAGAAAAGAACGACTTGTAAAAATATTACAAAAAAAATATCACGTTAATCTTCGGCCCATTAACATGAGCGATTTAAAAAATGAAATGCAATTGATTGCAACCATTTATAATGATGCGTGGGAGAAAAACTGGGGATATTTACCCTTGGACCTCGATGAGCTTAACTACCTGGTCTCTAGCTTAAAATACCTGCTTCTACCCAATTTTATTCATATTGCTGAAATAGCAGGCGAACCATGCGGTTTTTCTGTATGTCTTGCCGATCTTAACCAAGTCCTTTTGACACTTCGTAATGGAAAATTATTACCGATTAACTTCTTGAAGTTAATCTGGAAAATTAAAATAAAAAAATCGATCACTCAAATGCGTATCCCACTGCTAGGGGTATTAAAAAAATATCAGCATCTTCCCATTGGCGCAATGCTATATTGCACGTTCTTAGAAAGCGTGCCTAATTCAGGCATACTACGCGGTGAATTTTCATGGATATTGGAAAACAATGAGGCCATGAAAGCTGGGCTTAAATTCGTGAATGCATCACATTACAAATCTTACCGGATATATGAGAAAAGCTATTTCACTGAAATGAATCCGAGCATGCAGCAGCCGATGTTCATTTGATCTTAGTAGCAAGGCAGCATGAAGAGCGAAGCAAGGTTGCTCAACGCTACGAACAGCTCGGTGCCACTACAATGTATAGAGTCAATAGGCTTTTTTAGAGACATATGCCAAAACGTGATCAAGCATTTTAGTGCTAAGTATTCGTTTGATCCATATAAAAAAATAAGTTACAAAAGTAACCGGATATTTGGCTTTTGGTTTTGAGGACTCAATAGCATGAATAAGTTTGTCAACCACGACGTCGGTCTTTTTTGTGAAAATAGTATGCGCTTTCTTCAACTGAAAGCCACTCAGCATCTGTTGGTACTGCAACGAAAAATAACTGTGTTCAAAATTGATTTTTTCAAGAGAGCGCTGCACTGCGTTCTCTCTAATCTGGCTTTCAATGGGTCCTGGCTCAATACAAATCACATCAATACCAGAGGACTTCAGTTCGAGCCTTAACGTATCACACAAACCTTCAACAGCATATTTTGATGCACTGTAAGCCCCATGGAAAGACAGACTAATCAATCCATTCAAAGAGCTTATATTAATAATACGGCCACGTCCTTGCTGGCGCATGATAGGAATAGCCAAATTGGTAAGTTCCATAAGCCCAAAGACATTGGTTTCAAACTGAGCGCGCAGTACCTCTCGTGAAAGATCTTCCAATGCCCCTGGTTGAGCATAACCAGCATTATTGATCAGGACGTCCAAACGTCCTTCCGTTTTCATTAATACTTCAGCAAAGGCTCTAACAATAGAAACCGAGTTGTCAACATCCATCAATACGGCATCATATCCCAAAGAGATTAGTGTTTGAACATCTTTCTCCTTACGGCATGAAGCAATGACTCGATGCCCACGCTGAGATAAAGCCCGCATCGTATCGTGGCCAATACCGCTAGAGCAGCCTGTAATGAAAACGGTGTACTTAGTAAGATGATTCATGGAAAAACCCCTATCGTGATACAAAAAACTAGGGCCTGTTGACATTTGATCCCCCGCCGGCGACGTGCCGCGGTTTATCCGCGGCATCCAGGAGATGCTCGTATCATGAACAGATCTCTTCATATAAATCGCGCCACATTGGATTGAATTCTTCGATTAAATTTA
>CANISA010000192.1 GCA_947470005.1 Legionellaceae bacterium
ATCCGCTTTGTGTTTTCAATCAGCCCAAATCGGACATATTTATCTCCTTGTTGTCCAAACCCAATGCCAGGAGCCCAAATCTGATGGCGTTTGGCGAGTGCAATGATTTTTTCAAAAAAATCATAGTCAACACAGTGTGTGCTGGGGTTAGCGGGGAAGCTAATCACTAATGCTTTGGGCTTTGGCCAGGTTTGTGCAATGGCTTCTTCAATGGCATGTAAAAACTGATGTTCGTCAATGAGAGGAATTTGTTTGACGTTTGCTCCAGCGATCACAAAACCGTACGTATGAATAGGATAAGCCGGGTCAGGTACGAGCACCGTGTCACCCGGTCCTGAAATGGCTAATGCCAAATGAGCTAAGCCTTCTTTTGAACCAATCGTGGTGACAATTTGTTTTTCACTGTCTAAGGTGACGTGGTAGTGTCGTTGATACCAGGCAGCCATTGCGCGACGCAAGCGGGGGATCCCTTTGGACATCGAGTAGCCATGGGTATCTGGGCGCTGTGCGGTTTCAATCAGTTTATCGACGATGTGTTTGGGCGTGGGCTGATCAGGATTCCCCATGCCGAAGTCAATGATGTCTTCCTTGCGTGCCCGTGCCTCTGATTTTAATTGGTTGAGTGTATTAAAGACATAAGGAGGAAGGCGCTGAATACGTGGAAATTGGTTCATGAGTTTAACCTATACATACATCGAATCAACGGATGAGAAACCCAGTATAATTTAATCAACGTGGCGTTGCAAAAAATGAGCGAACAGGCCAAAAAGATATGTTTATTAAACGTGACACATAACGACAGATGCGATGAATTGGCGTATCATTCGAGCATCGATTTTTTTTTGAGATAAACATGCTTGACGCATACGCACAGGCCACGCAATCATTTGAAACGATTCTTGATTTCTTTCGTTTTGGGTTTTCGCGCGCACGTGCAGAATCCTTGCACTATGGACATGGAACGGACAACGCCTGGGATGAGATCATGGCATTGATCTTGGGAAGCTTGTCGTTGCCTTATGATGTTGACCCCTTGTTACTGCAAGCGCGCCTAACGGTTGACGAGAAAACACATGTGGCCTCACAATTGGCCAAGCGCATTCAACAGCGTATCCCCGTGCCTTATTTGACGCATGATGCGTTTTTTTGTGATTTGTCGTTTTATGTTGATGAACGCGTGTTGATTCCTCGTTCACCGATGGGTGAGTGGATCAAGCGGCACTTTTCTCCGTGGGTCGACGCGGACCAGGTCGCACGCGTGCTGGATTTGTGCACGGGCAGTGGGTGCATTGCGATTGCTTGTTGTTATGCTTTTCCGGACGCTCATGTGGATGCGGTTGATTTATCGCCTGATGCCTTGGCTGTTGCGGCGATTAATTTAGAGCGTCATGGCTTGGAGGAGCATTTAACGCTGATTGAATCAGACTGTTTTGATGCGGTGCCGAGCGTGCGCTATGATATTATTGTGAGCAATCCACCTTATGTTGGGCGAGAAGAGATGCTCACCCTTCCCTCTGAATATGGGTATGAACCAGTGCTTGCGTTGGAAGCGGAAAACAACGGTCTGGCCATTGTCGAAAACATTCTCTTTTCGGCGGGGGCGTATTTAAGCGAACAAGGCATTTTAGTTGTGGAAGTAGGGAACAGTGATGAAGCGCTGATGGAGGCTTATCCTGATGTTCCCTTCACGTGGCTTGATCTAGAGCAGGGTGGGAACGGGGTTTTTCTCTTGACGGCGCCTCAAGTTAAAACCTATTTTCATGCGTCGACAAGGGGTAAATGATGAGAAAATTAAATGTAGCGATCGTAGGTGCTACGGGGTTGGTTGGGGAGACGTTGTTGACGGTGTTAAACGAGCGCCAGTTTCCGATCGATCAATTGTATCCTTTGGCCAGTGCGCGGTCGGTTGGTAAAACCGTGAGCTTTGATCGGCGACCGTTGGATGTGGAAGACGTGGCTTCGTTTAATTTTAGCGACGCAGACATCGCCCTTTTTTCAGCAGGCAGTGCGGTGTCTGAAGTCTATGCTCCGATTGCAGCTGCTGCCGGGTGTGTGGTGATTGATAACACGTCTTATTTTCGTTATGACCATGACATTCCGTTGGTGATTCCTGAAGTTAATCCACAGCGGGTTGCCGATTACACGCACCGTGGCATCATTGCG
Organism: Legionellaceae bacterium; assembly: GCA_947470005.1. GTDB lineage: Bacteria > Pseudomonadota > Gammaproteobacteria > Legionellales > Legionellaceae > JAGVJT01. The sequence goes on from CANISA010000192.1 coordinate 2,164, forward strand.
AACCCGAACTGTTCGACCATTCAAATGTTGGTCGCGCTGAAACCATTGCATGATGCAGTGGGGATTGCCCGAATTAACGTGGCCACCTATCAAGCGGTTTCAGGGACAGGACGAAAAGCGATCAGTGAATTAGTGAGTCAAGTCGGCGAGCTGATGAATGGCCGGCCTGTGAAGCCTTCGGTTTACCCGCACCAAATAGCGTTTAATGTATTCCCTCACATTGATGACTTTCAAGACAATGGCTATACGCGCGAAGAAATGAAAATGATTTGGGAAACACAAAAAATATTGGAGGATGACTCGGTGCTGGTGAACCCAACCACGGTGCGCGTTCCGGTGCTTTATGGACATTCAGAAGCGATTCATGTTGAATTTCGCTCGCCATTGAGTGCGGCGGCCGCACGTGCGTTATTAGTGAAAGCACCGGGCGTCTGCGTGGTGGACGATCCTAAAAAAGGAAAATACCCCACGGCATTATCGCATGCAGTCGGTCATGATGACGTGTTTGTCGGGCGCATTCGGCAAGACGTGTCACATCCTTGTGGGTTGGATTTGTGGGTGGTGGCAGATAACGTGCGTAAAGGTGCGGCGACCAACGCAGTACAAATTGCAGAAATATTACAACGTGAGTATTTATAAGTTAGTAAATATAAATTATACTCAATATACAGGTAAACTAATTTAAATGGCATTCATATGGCTCAACGACCGTATTTAGCTGAAGATACATCGAGGATGATGCGGGATCAACGCATCGACGAACAGGCCGGGAAGCGGCATGTTGCGCGTGTGTACGCCCGTGATCATCAGGTTGATGAGCATGGGCAAAAGAGTAAGTCAGAACTTGGGGCAGAGGAGGCGCCGGAAAATGACATACCCCAACACCCTTGGCTGGATAAACAGCTGTTTGATGGTGCGGATCAGAACTTAAATATTGACCCAAGAAACAATCCAAATGCGAAGATGGAGTTAGAAAATGCAGAGCGTGAGCAGCAAATTGAGCAACAGTTACGCTTAGGGCTTATGCCGGGCTTAAACAGGGCGCCGAGGCCGGATCATTTTTAAATAATGAGGTCTACAGGGAGAGGCGATGAGCGTTGCTAACGACATCATTCAGTGTCGAGAACCAGACTATGATCGTTATCTACGCGATGGTTTGTCACTGGATGACATCGATGAGTATGGGTTTACACCGTTGATTGAATCCGTGATCACACGCCAACCGCACATTGCCGAAGCGTTAGTCAAGCGTGGGGTTGATGTGAATAAGCCGGATGTGACGGGGCGTACGGCTTTGCACTGGGCGGTTGATCAGGGTGAACTTCCGCTTTCACGTTTTTTGTTGAGCTCAGGAGCGAATGCCAATGCTTACGATCGAAGTGGGTTGTCGGTTTTGGTGTATCCCGTCTTACGTGGGCAAAATGAATTAAAGCACCTG
>CANISA010000193.1 GCA_947470005.1 Legionellaceae bacterium
GCGCCGGCGCCATTTTATTACACAACGTCCCCGCGACAATCATCACATCGGACTGACGAGGACTGGGGCGAAAAATAATCCCAAAACGGTCCAAATCATAACGCGCCGCCCCGACATGCATCATTTCAACGGCGCAACACGCCAGGCCAAACGTCATAGGCCACATCGAGCCGCTACGCGCCCAATCCACCAGTTTTTCAACCGATGTCGTTGTAAACCCTTGTTCTTTAAATTCTGAAACCGCCATAACAAACCCTTAACGAAACATCACTCGGCCTTCATCATTCCCACTCCAAGGCGCCACGTTTCCACTCATAGATAAACCCAATCACAAGCAAACTTAAAAAAACCATCATGGCTGAAAACCCAAACCAACCGATCTGGCGCAAAACCAGCGCCCAAGGTAGAAAAAATGCCGTTTCAAGATCAAAAATAATAAATAAAATCGCAACCAAATAAAACCGAACATCAAACGGAATTCGTGAATTCTCAAACGCCGGAAACCCACACTCATACGGAGCATTCTTTGCTGCATCCGGCTTATGGGTAGACAACAACGACCCAGCACCAAGCATCACTAAACCGAGCACAAGCCCAATAGCAATGAACACAAGAACGGGTAAATATTCAGTTAGCATCCTGTTACCTTGCACACAGGGGACGAATGCCCCTCCTCAAATTTAAACGTAACAAGATGATTATATTCGTTTAAATAAACCATTGCTCACGCTTACCCTCAATTCTATCTAACTTCCCATATGATAACTGATTCGAATCCATACGGGAAGATAGCAATGCCTACGTAACGGGCTGTTCCATTCAACCACTTTGACTTTTTTTTATCTTTATCTTCTAATATTCGCCCAACATACCCAATAAAGGTGTAGAGGAGGAGGAGATGTTGCCGATTAATTCAGTAAAACTGATACAGATGATGTCTGATGAAATGACCGCTAACAAAATAAAAATAAATGATCTTGAAGGAACCATGCAATCGCGGGACGCTCTGCTTAAAAAAGAACAAAAATTGATATCTGAGCAAAAAACCACGATTGATGAGAACAAAGACGCACTCAAAAAAGGATACAGGCTGCTTTCCTATGCGAAAACATTAGATCGTGACAATGACGCGGCCGTGGTTGATGAAGATATTCAAGAACAAGAGCGTCAAGCGATCCATGTTGTTATGTCTGCCTTGGAAGATAAAATCCAGCAGATTAAACAGAATCTTCCCTCTGAGGATCTCAGTGCAATAGACGAACAATTAAAACAAGAAGTAGACCAAGAACATGTGAACCGCGAAGGAATGTTGTGTGTTGTGCTCGCTGTGACTGAAACGAGGCAACAAATCTTGGATAGCGACGAGCCTCCAGGCAATACGCTTTTCAATACGGACATTCAATGGATTAAGGATCCCTCTATCCAGGAAAGCCATCTCAATGCACGCTATAAAGGATGCATAATAATGGAAGCTGAAATTCATGATGTGTCTAAAGAAATATCCCACATAGAGGAATCAAATAAGGCGTTGGTTGCGGGTAAATATATCGTAGCTGACGGAGGACACCCTGTAAAATTACCTCAAAAAATCAAGGAATTAATTGAAACATGTGAAGGCCAGATGCTGCGTAATAATGCGGTGAGAAAAACATTAAGAGATTTTTTGAGTAATCCGACAATAAAACGCTTCGACCTCCTTCAAGACAGAGTGAAAAATGACCTGACTTGCCTAAAAAATAAAAAATTAGCGCCCTTATTTAAAGAAGCGGGAGAACTCTATCCACGATTAGCCGAGGCCATGATTCAAATACACCAAGAGAGCGAGCAGAAGACTGGTAACAGAAGCCCCATAAGCCCCATTCTAGATACATTAGAGTCCATCGGTGAGTTTGCCAGAAGTCGAAGTGGTAGTGGTGACAGCACAAGGAGTGATAACAGTAAAAGGACCGACAGTAACAAAAGCACGGATAGTAATGTGGAACAGGTTAGCCGTGCAGGTAGACAAGCAGCCAATTATTTTAAGAGTGCGCTGGGCTATGGAAAAAAGGACGGCGAGGAGGTAGCCAAAGCGCCATCACCTACCTCCAAAAAGTAAATCATCAGGGAACGTGCAAAATTCAAAAATGGGAGTGATTTCATAAGGTGCTGAGGCTTTTTTACGCGAAAAAAGGGGGTAACTTACCTTGTTACCCTTTGATTTTCTGTCAATTATTGCTTTTATGCGGGGTTTTTAAACCATTTATACCTAAATGTAGGCCAACTACGGAGTCTCTCGCTATGTTGTAATGACATGGATCTTTCGACACGAGCATATTTTGAACAAGTTTTATATTGAGTTAACGCCAATATGGTTAGAACCACAAATCCTATAATATAAAATACAGGCGATGTAACAGAGTTTGTTATTTTAATTAAATTTAAATAGACAATGGGAGTGGTTCCTCCAAAAACAGCTGCACTAAAATTATAGGATAACGCGAGAGCAGTAAATCGTATGTTTGGAGGAAATAATTCAACTAAAGTTGCAACTACGGGCCCCATATAAGCGCCTAAAGCAGTACCAAATAAGATTTGTGCAAAAAATGGATATCCTTGTAGCAATAGCTTAAATGAAGGGTACGTTACTAACGCAATGATCACGGCCGTTGATATCAAGACAGGTTTACGTCCATACCCATCTGAAAGCCACGCTGTGAAGGGCATAATTGCCATACAAAATAACATCGCAGTACCATTAATGATTAATGCATCATGCAGCGTTACTCCTGCGTAACGTTGCAAATAAGTAGAAAAAAAGGCAGTGAACGTATAAAACGGTATTGTCACTGTTATATAGATAGCAATGGCAATGAGTAGTTCTTTCCAATGGTGCTTGAATACATTTAAGAGTGGGTTTTTTGATAGATTACCTTGTTCTTTTAATTTTAAATATTCAGGACTTTCATTAACGTGATTATGAATGTAAAAAGCAATCATGCCTACGACCAAACTCAAGATGAAAGGCAGGCGCCATCCCCAGGTAATAAAATCTTTTTCAGGTAACCAGGTTGAAAATCCAATGGAGACAAGGATCCCTGTTAATACGCCGGCGCCTAAACTAAACATGGCGCAGCTGCCCACAAGACCTCTTTTCTCTTCAGGAGCATGCTCGATGATAAACGTCATACATCCACTAAAACCGCCGCCTAAAGCTAAGCCTTGAAATAAGCGCATTAAAGTCAAGCAGATGGGTGCTGCAATACCAATTTGCGCATACGTGGGAATAAATCCAATAAGAGCCGTGGGAATTGCCATCATTAATATAGAGATGACCAGCGCCGATTTTCGACCTAGCTTATCACCAAGTAAACCAAATAATAATCCACCAATTGGACGCATAACAAAACCAACTGCAAAAATTCCAAATGTTGCTAAAAGTGACGTGAAGGGATCTGTCGGTGGAAAAAATAATTGACTAATGATGATGCTGAATTGTATGTAAAGTATAAAGTCATACCACTCGAGCGCATTACCAATCATGCTAGATATAATAATTTTTTTCATTTAAACGTCCTGTATCATTTTAAAAAATTCAATAGCATGATGATCTTAC
>CANISA010000194.1 GCA_947470005.1 Legionellaceae bacterium
AACGCCGTGTTCAGAAAAATAACGGCCGACCACGCTCGCGTGGGCGTGCTCGATCACTTCATGAATTTTGCCTTCAGGCCTTCCCCGTCTATCAACGCTGGATTGATAAGCAAAAACGACGTCTCCATGCATAACAGCACGCATTTCTTTTGCGGACAAGACCATGTCACCCGTACTGTCCTCGGGGATAAAGAAGCCAAATCCATCGGGGTGACCTTGAATGGTCCCTCGTTTCAAATTAATTTTATTTAATAAACAGTAGCGTCCCCGTCTATCCTGCATGAGCTGACCGTCACGAAGCATCGCGCGCAAACGAAAGCCAAGGGCTTCTTGTTTGCTTTCATCCACAACATTGAGCGCGTCAAGTAATTGTGCTCGAGACATGGGGCGACCAAAATCTTCAAGCTCGTGCAAGATGAATTCGCGACTAGGAATAGGCTCCGCGTATTTTTCCGCTTCCCTCTGATAAAAAGGGTCTTTCTTATCCGCAGGTAGTTTGGTTTTTTTACTCACAAGGCCCCGGGTGTTACATGAAATAATGACTAGTCTACCATCTATTGCATCGAGGAGGGTACTACAAAGCCGTGACGACCAATGTATGCGGTCAACGGAGAAAGAGCCATGTCTTCTCCTGCCCAAAAAACACCAGCGGGTTTTTCTGGGCGCTCGGTGGTCGGCCATTGACAGATCCCGACCACGCTAGCACACGGGATTTGTTGTTCATGCCCTGGCCTTGATTCAATACAGCTTAATTCAAACGCGTTCTTATCCAGGGCAAGTGCCGACCAATGGCCTGCTTGTAAGCGGCTACTCCAACCTGCACTGGCACCTGGGTCGGAAACGGGGTGTGTTATCCAGAGATCCATGGTTGATAAGTTGTGGATCATGACAATACGGAGAGCACCGACCGGAATGAGCACTAGCTCGCCTTCCACGACCAACGGTTTGCACCCAGCAGGGTAAATTTCTTCGGCGTGTGCTATGGATGCAACCCATAAGGACAAGAGGATGAGGATGTGCTTCATTTTAAAATCCAACAGAGTAGAAGAGGGGAGCTTACCATGACAACACGTCCTGATGTGTTACCATTGAGATTTAAGTTAGGTACGAGGGAGTGATTATCCAATGAACGATCGAATAAATGTAGACGCTGTGGAAACCTTGCATCGAGATACTATCGTGTCTTGGAAAGCGTTAGGTGTTAACGTGTGCGCCAGCGATTTTTTGCGACTTGTTGAGGAAAACCATGCGTTTAATTACCAACTGTGGCACGCGGAGGACCGGGCAAGGCGTGAGGATCTAGGCCATGAGTTTGTTTATTTAGCTAAACGAGAAATCGATGCGTGTAATCAACAACGAAATGATCGCATGGAAGCCATGGATGCTTTCATTATGGATGCATTACACCCGGAACTTCCGGCGAACTGCCCAGTTCATTCAGAAACGCCAGGGATGATGATTGACAGGCTCTCTATTTTGGCGTTAAAAGCCTACCATATGACGTTGCAAGTTGACAGGCAAGAGGTGGATGAAGCACACCGCGATGCTTGCCGTGGCAAGCTCCAGGTCATCTTGGCACAGAAAAAACAATTGGTTGTTTGCTTGAAGGAATTACTGGCTGAGCTGACAAATAAAACCCGGACATTTTGTGTGTATCATCAGTTTAAAATGTACAACAGCAATACATTAAACCCTCAGTTATATGAGCGCGCTAAACATTAAATCCAACACCTAAACGGGGTCAAATATTAATCCCCCCACACGTATATAAGAAGACATTGCTCCAGGAGGCTCTATTATTTGCTGTGTGGTGTATGGGAGTTGCATTAGTTGTCCATTGCTGGGGTAACGAAAAAAAGAAGGTCTTTGGGTTGTTCGGTGCTCCAGGAATGATGGGGTAATGGATCGTTGGCGCGTGTTGTTCGACCCGAACATTCCGTTGGTATGCAGTGTTTGTGCAGGCGTGGGGAGTGAATCATGATGGGATAAGTCATCGAGGGAGCTAGCGGACCGGTTAAAGGAGGGCTCAACGGGCGAACTAACGGATGGAATAATGGACGGAGCAGCAGGTGGTTTAACGAGCAAATCAACGGGTGGATTAATGCGCTGACTAGCGGGCAAGCTCTTGGGTGGGCTAACGGGCACGCTCATGGGGAAAACGTTATTAGCGGGCTCGAGGCTGCTTTTTTTCTCCGGATTGAAGCCCTTCGCGAAGGCTTTTAGTGCAAAGACGCCGGAATAAAGTACCGCGGAGAGTCCGATGAAAGGAAGCATGAAGGATGAGTCTTGGAAGTGCCCTTGGGCGTCTTGTTCTTGGAGTGGGTTTAGCAAAAACTCGACTTCTTTTTTGCCTTTTAATAAACCTGAAAAAAATGAGCGAACAACTTCAAGGGTTTCTGTGAGGTAGAATTGAGGCCCGACGTCTAGGTCGTCCTTCATCAGCTCTTCTTTTACATCTCGGAGGGCGTCTTTATTGACGTCATCAGGGCTTAGTTTAATGACTTGGATGAGTTTTCGGAGTGTTGTGTTATGTTTGAGATCTATTAATTGCTCTTTGGCGAGCTTTTCTGTGTCAGAGGACATGAGTTGGTTGATGTCAAAGCAAACGCTCTCTAGATTGATGAACATTGCATGGGCAAGACAGGTGGCGAGGATTGGAATCCCCGCCATAATGCATCCAAACACCAGGCCTGGCGAAAGAGAGATCCCCAGTAGAAAACCTAGAATGGCGAAGGCGTATACCGCACTAAGCAGTGCGCCATACGCGGCGAGCCCATGTCTTGCGCCAAGAAGGAGGGTTGACCCTAGCGATAGTTTGTTCGCTTGGCGCAGTGTTTTTCTTGAGGTTTCAAAATGTGTTTGCAGTTCGTCTAACACTTTATGTTGTGCACGTTGTGTTGCCAAGAGTTCCTCTCGTGCGATGGAGTCTTGTTCTTCTGCAATACGTAGGGCAATGTCGTTTAAGTTGGCGAGCTGAGCTTCTAAGTCTTTTCCTGACAGTGCTAACTCAATTTGATGATGAGTAATGATGAGTTGATGTTGGCGATCTTTTTCTTCATCGCGGCGTGTGGCAATGCACACAACGCAATACATCAGGGAGCAAAGGGTGGCTAAATGGAGGGTTAATCCAAAGAGGGGGGCGAGGGTGACGACGCCTAGAAGTAGGTAGAGGCTGTCGATGAAGCCATTATATGTTTTCAGCCATAAACTTTGAGAGATGACCCAATCGGATTGAGATTTGATTGTTTCTTCACCCCCTTTTATTCCCTTCGGCGCAAAATGCTTGCGAAACGCCTGGTGATGTTTCACGGCGAGGGTGGGGGGAAGGAGCTCGTTTAATTGAAAAATGGACAGGTGTTTTGACGCTTGATTGCCAAGTGCATTCAGTAATAAGGAGGTGTCAGCACCAACCACTTGCTCGGCTTTTGCGTTATGATCGATAAAAAATAGCTGGGGATTTTGCTCGGGTGGAGCCGACAATAACACATAGCTGTTTTGGTATTTTGCTCTGTTTTTTCCATAGGGTAAACTGGTTTCGGTGAGGCGATGAACCGTGCCATACGTCCGAATGCTTTTGAACAGTTCGGT
>CANISA010000195.1 GCA_947470005.1 Legionellaceae bacterium
CATCGCTCTCCTACAACACGCTCATTTTTTTCATTCTATCGCTTCAAAAATCGCAGCAGCCCCCATGCCTGTTCCAATGCACATCGTCACCATGCCATAACGACCTTTTGTCCGACGAAGAGCATGCAGTAACGTAGCAACTCTGATTGTACCTGTCGCTCCCAATGGATGGCCTAACGCAATGGCCCCCCCAAGCGGATTTACTTTTTCGGGGTCTAATCCCAACGTTTGTATGACCGCAAGAGATTGCGCCGCAAACGCCTCATTAAGCTCAATCCAATCGATTTGATCTAACGTCAACCCCGCTTTCTTCAGTGCAAGAGGAATGGCATGAATGGGACCAATGCCCATGATTTCTGGTGGAACGCCAGCCACTGCAAAGCTCAATAAACGGCCCATGGGTTTTAACTCGTAAGTTCGCAGCGCCGACTCGCTCGCTAGGAGCGCAATCCCGGCGCCATCGCTCATTTGTGAGCTATTGCCCGCAGTGACTGTGCCATGCAACGCAAACACTGGCTTTAAACGTGCGATCGCCTCATAAGACGTATCCGCACGAGGCCCTTCATCAACAGAAACCAAATGCGGCTTAATCATAAGCGCATTGGTCTGTACATCCAGTTGACGTCTGATCACTGAAAAGGGCGTAATTTCGTCACAAAAATCACCCCGTTGTTGAGCGCTACACGCTCGACGATGGCTTTCTGTGGCGAACACATCTTGTTGCTCGCGTGAGATCCCCCACTGTGTGGCTACTTTTTCAGCCGTCAAACCCATGCCGTAGGCGATTGCAACGTGATCCTGTTCAAAAATAGCAGGGTTGGTTGTGTATTTATTACCACCTAAGGGGACTTTGGACATACTTTCCACACCCCCTGCCAGCGCAAGAGAAAAATCACCTTGTGCAATCGATGCCGCTGCTGTTGCAATGCTTTGGACACCTGATGAACAGAATCGGTTGATGGTCATGGCCGGTACGGTGTCAGGCAATCCACTTAACAACGTTGCAATCCGCGCGACATTCATTCCCTGTTCCGCCTCAGGCATAGCACAACCAATCACGACGTCACCCATGGTTCCCCAATCCAGAGACTCATGACGGCTCATTAAGCTTTTTATCGTGTGAGCCAACAGGGAGTCCGGCAACGTGTGCCTAAACACACCTCGAGGAGCCTTCCCCACCGGGGTTCGTAGCACATCCACCACGTACACATTCGTCATTGCTTCTTCTCCTAATTTCGCAAAGGTTTCCCGGTCTCTAATAAATGGCTAATGCGCGCTTGCGTCAGCGGCGTTTCCGCTAACTGCATGAATGCCTCGCGCTCCAGACGAAGGATCCAATCCTCATCCACCAGCTCCCCCTGATTCACCTCACCGCCACAGAGCACAATCGCCAATTGATTCGCTAAGAAATAATCATGTACCGAGATGAAACCACCCTCCAACCAATTGATCAAACCGGCGTGCAATACGGCATGCCCCTCACGGCCGGCTACCTTAAATCGCGTTTTCATCGGTGGGGTATAATTTGCCGCTTGCATCGCCGTAATGGTTGCCAGGGCTGCGTACAAGACTTCTTCGCTATGCATGACCCAACGATCACCCTCATGTAAAAACCCACGATTCAACGCGTCTTGTGCACTGCCTGCCACAACAGCAGTCGCTGTTTGCTCGAAATAAGGTCGAATGAGTCGCGTGAGATCCGTGCCATCCCCTGCTTTCGCCGCCCTCATCGCCCATTCTTTGCACCCCCCACCGGCAGGGATCAACCCAACCCCCGCCTCCACTAAACCAGGGTACGATTCAAACGCTGCAACGACCGCGTCGCAATGCATCATGAGCTCACACCCACCTCCCAACGCGCGCCCTCGAAGTGCCGCAACCACTGGAATGACACTGTACTTCAAACGCAGCGCCATGCGTTGAAACGCATGAAGCATAGACGATAGCTCGCTCATTCGATTGGATTGGATAAGCCCTCCAACTGCACGTAAATCAGCGCCTGAACTAAAGTTTGTTGCATCGTGTTGATAAATAATCATCCCTTGGCAACCGGCTTCAGCGACCATCAGCGCCTCTTGAAGGCCATCTAAGACTGATTGACCAATGGTATTGGCTTTGCTTTTAAAGCACACAACGGCCACGTCTTCTTTAAGAAGAGATAAACGAACCCCTTCATTTTCAAACAAGATCGTGTGAGAAACGAGAGACAGGTGACGCTGATAAACGGGTAATTGACGTGGGTCGTTATACGTCTGCGTCACAGGAGAGAACGCGCGCGTCTCACGGTAGAAATCAGTTAACGTCAGTAGCCATGCAGGAAGTTTCGCCTGACTTAAACTTGACCTCTCGTTAATCGCGCGTTCAATGATTTGGGTCATGGCTAATACGCCAGATGATTGCCATCGTTCAAACGGACCCTCCTGCCAGCCAAAGCCCCAACGAAGCGCTTGGTCCACATCTCGAACATCATGAGCAATATCTATTAGATGAAATACGCAATAATGGAATAAATCACGAAAGCAAGCGCTAATAAATTGTGCTTGAGGCTCAGGAGAATTAAACAGGCGCTGCATCCGCTCAACCGGATCTCGCAATTGCAGCACCTGTTTAACCTCTAAATGAAGAACATCTTTGGTCGGTCGATAATCGTCCAACCGAGGATCGTACACCTCAATCAATTTGCCCTTTTTCCGATAAATACCTTGGCCTGATTTTTGTCCCAAGTGTCCTTGTTGAATAAGGCTAATCATCCAATCTGGCAACTTAAACAAAGGGTACCAGGGATCATCTTGTAATGTGATCTGCATCGTATTGATCACGTGTTGCATGGTATCCAAACCTACAACGTCCATGGTTCGAAACGTAGCTGATTTTGGGCGGCCCAATAAAGACCCCGTTAGCGCATCGACTTCATCCAAACCAAGTCCCAATCGCTCGGCATGATGGATCGTCGCTAGCAATGAAAAAACCCCAATCCGATTAGCAATAAAATTAGGCGTGTCTTTCGCTCGAACAACCCCTTTTCCTAGGCGACGGCTGAGCCACGTTTCAAGATTATCAATTAAATCAGGTGTTGTGTGCTGTGTAGGAATCAACTCAGCCAAATGCATGTAACGCGGCGGATTAAAAAAATGAACACCACAAAATTGCGCGCGATGCGCTTCAGGTAACACGGACGCTAATGTATTCACACTCAATCCTGACGTGTTGCTCACCAAGACTGTTTTTGATGTTAAATAAGGACTTATTCGTCGGTAAAGTGCTTCTTTCCAATCCAGCCTTTCTGCGATGGCTTCAATAATCAGTTCACAATCGCTTAATTCAGATAAATGCTCATCGTAGTTGCGTGCAAGAAGCAGGTCTGCTGTTTGTGATGTAGCCAACGGCGACGGTGTTTGTTTGATTAAAGCGTTGATGGCTTTTTTCACCAACGCATTACGATTTGCCTCATCCCCACTTAAATCAAATAATAGCGTTTCAATCCCCGCATTGACACAATGTGCAGCAATTTGTGCCCCCATCACCCCCGCACCTAGAACAGCTATTTTTTTCACCACAAAGGGTTCGCTCACGATTTACTCC
>CANISA010000196.1 GCA_947470005.1 Legionellaceae bacterium
ATGCAATGGCGCAGTGTGGAATTGCGCTTCGTCTCGCTTCTCGTGCAGATTGGCTAATGAAGAACCTATCCAGCGCAGCCATGGCCGCGTCTTATATGGCGCTTTGTCGACTTCTTCCCCCGCAAAATCAACGATTTGAACGGTTTCGCACCATGGATTTATTTCAAGCGACCCATGTTGAATTTGAACAAACGAATACACAGATGAATTTATCCAACACAGGCATTATTTGTCCCGAAGCCGATGGTGCATTACTTCATAAATACATGGCGCATATTATCAATGCATCATAAAACAATAGGAATGGTGCTAGGTAAATTTATGCCCCTGCATAAAGGGCATGAGTTATTATTAAGCTTTGCAACTCATTTTGTAGATATTTTATATATTGTGGTTGACCGCATCGAGCATGAAGTCATTTCGGGATCATTGCGTTGTCTATGGATCAAAGAACGATTTCCTGATGCGGTGGTCTGTTATTTGCCTTCTATTAATCCTCAACAGCCGGATGAGCATCCTGATTTCTGGACGATATGGAAACACAGCTTGCTCGATCTTTTGCCGAAAAAACCTGATTATGTCTTTGCGTCGGATCATTATGGATCCACATTAGCCTCCGTTCTGGGCGCCACATTTATACCTTTTGATCAGGCACGTCAAATGGTACCTATCTCAGCAACGGCGATTCGATTAGCACCTTTCGATCATTGGGATTATCTATCACCATGCGCTAAAGCTTTTTATCTAAAACGAATGTGTATCATCGGACCTGAATCAACTGGAAAGACAACGCTAACAAAATTACTCGCCGATCACTATGATACGCATTGGGTGCCCGAGTATGCCCGATTATTTATTGAGTCAAAAAAAGCAATTCAACAAGAAGATATGATCCATATTGCGCAAGGCCAAATCGCCTTAGAAGATGCCATCGCTCCTTTAGCAAATAAAATTCTTTTTTGTGATACAGATCCATTAACAACCATGCTCTGGAGCAATTGGCTATTTGGTGAGTGTTCGGAGGTTATTTCTCAAATGGCCGTACAAAAAAAATATGACTTATATCTGCTGATGAAGCCAGACTTGGAATGGAAAGATGATCCAGTACGCTACTTACCTGGAAAAAGTTTAGCCTTCTTTGATGACTGTGTTGATTTATTGACGAGGTATAACAGACCGTTTCTCATTGTTAGCGGGACCGATACCGCAAGACTAGATTGTGCAATTCATCACGTTGAGGCGTTTATTTCATGTTTGGCATAACAACCTATGAGCAATTACCTGCGGAATATATCACGAGCTATGCCAAATGGTACACATACATGGCGACGGTATGGACTGCTTTATTGACAAACCAACGTATTGCCGCTGGAATGACCGTGGTGGAAATTGCACCAGGAGCGTCGACTGTGATTGGGTTGGCACTTAAAGCATGTCAGTTTAAAGGTAAACTGTATGTTGTCGAACCTGTCGAATCATTGCTAGTCGCGACATGCAATAACTATAAAATGTTGCTTCCATGTGCTGAAATTTACCCCCTCCATCATACGTTATTGTCCAGCATTGATTCACTCCCCAGGCATGTGGATTTTATACTCTCAAATCACCCATTGGACGACATGCTATTAGCCTATCCGTTTGATGAGTCTTGTCTTCATGCGCTCTTTAATTTAACCGGGCTTTCTTCGGCTGAAATTTCGTCCACATATCATGATCAATGGTTAAAAATATCCGCTGATTTAAATGGCCTGCATGTGGCAAAAAAACAAGTCTTAGAGCAATGGATGCACGTATTACAGGAACTAACCACAGCAACCCTCATCATGAGTCAATACCCCAGTGTTGCTTTAGAAAATAATAATCTGAATGCACTGAATCAACACGCAATGGATATGTTATGTACTCTTAGGACGTATTTCTTCCATTCAGAGGTGTCCTCTCAAGATAAGCTCGTTCAATCGACGTTAAATACATTAGAAAACTTTAACAATAAACACATTGCAACAGAAGTATTAAACGCCAAAAATTGGTTGGTATACCCACGTTAATGCAGCTCTTCTTTATCTAAATAATCGGCAAAACCTGTCTCCAAAACGCAATAAAACCCTCCAGAGTAGATCCTCGCCTTCTCACGGTTGACAGCTAAGAGAGCCTATTTACAAGAGCCAATTACTTTTTATAGATCTCATTCACACGATCAAACGTCCAAACAGCTTGCACCCCAGCCAATTGCGCCTGATTGTTCGCACGTGCATTCACGTGAACGGAAGACAGCTCATCAAAGACCTGTGTACTGTTGATGATGGCCTCATTGGCTGCAAACAAATACGTATAACCTAAATCAAACCCAAGGGAAGGCGTCGCTTGATAATGCGTCCCGATGGATAATGCCCATCGATCCGCATCAGGTAAGCGAATATTACGCGCAGCAGACGTGGTCGGTGTCTCGTCATACCCCCCGCCTGCACGCAACATCCATCGCTCATTCACATGGTAGTTGGCGCCCGCAGCAAAACGCCACGCATTACGGAAGTTTTGTGGTGTGACCAAATTAATCGGCGCTGGCTCGCTGGATTCAGCTGAAAAACCGGCCACATTGAACAACTCTGTCGTTTTAAACACGCTCCACCCGGTATAAACCACCGAGCCCAAGACCGCCCATTGCGCGCTTAGATCCTGATACGCACTCAACGTCACAAGACTGGGTAACGACGAATTATTGCTCAAAAGGTCAGGTCTGCGATAAGTGGCCTCTGGGCTGGTTAATTCAAGATCAGCCAAACGACCCGTCAGGATACTGTCCCCTTCAAATCGATGTTGAACGGCCGATTGATAGTTCAACCCGACACGTGTGTGGTTATCATTAAATAGACCTAAGACACCGGCATGAAACCCAACACCAAACGACGTGCCTTGATTCGCACTCGACGAATCCAGAAAAGTGGGTGTGACAGAGGAGCCTACTGACTCAAGATATTGCATGGCTGCAGGCGAGCCCGCCACACCATCGAATTTAACCTGTGCCCATTGCAAATCAAGACCCGCGCCAATCGCAATGTGATCGGTCAATAATGCGCCCATTTCTGGTGAAGCATTAATAGCCGTCAACTTTGTCAACGTAGCAGCGTATCGAACGGGTGACTGTTCATCCCAATGTGTAGATAACCCAAAGGGGGACACCAGACTAAAACCAAACACGGCACGCTCACCCAAGGGATGTGCATAATGAATCGCTGGAACAACAGCCTCTCTACCGCCTTGCAGTCCATTAAATGACTGCACATAGGGCGAAAAATCAACCGTATCATAGCGGCTATCACCGGAGATTTTATTACTAGGGAAAACACCGACGCCACTCACCAAGATTTGCTCTTTTTTCAAGAGCACCAAACCTGCAGGGTTATACCAACCGATCGATGCATCAGCGGCTTCAGCGGCCGAACCCGCCGCAAAATTTCCAATCTCAGCCGCACTTCCTTCGGTATACAGCGAAAATCCACCCGCATGCCCGGCCTGACTCGCCATCATCGCTATCACCGCGAGGTAACAACGCGACATTTTTCCTGACCGGTGTATGC
>CANISA010000197.1 GCA_947470005.1 Legionellaceae bacterium
AATGGGTTGAAGTGCGAATTAAAGTTTTTTTTTATGTCAGCATCTCCTGGATGCCGCGGATAAACCGCGGCACGTCGCCGGCGAGGGATCAAATGTCAACAGGCCCTAATGAAAAAGCCCAACAGCATATTCCTAGCGCGGGAGAGGGGGCAGATCGTGGTAACTGATATTTACCCGCCTTCCAATTCACGCCTATTCTTAAAATAAGCCAAGGCCTCAGGGTTCGCTAGCGATCCCAGCTGAAGGATGGGTTGCCCATGCACCGCTTGGCGCACGGCCAGTTCGACTGTTTTTCCGTTGATGGTTCGAGGGATATCCGGGACGTGTAGGATGATCGCTGGCACATGGCGAGGAGACGCGTTGGTGCGGAGGGTTTGACGAATGTTGGTTTGTAGCGCTTCACTCAAAACATCCCCCTCTCGCAAGGTTACAAATAAAACAACCCGGGTGTCACTTTGCCAGTCTTGTCCAATCACGACACTGTCTAATACCTCGGGTATTTTTTCAAGCTGGCGATAGATTTCAGCCGTTCCAATGCGAACGCCACCTGGGTTTAACGTGGCATCCGATCGACCATGGATAATTAATCCTTCATGCGCGGTAATTTCAGCAAAGTCACCGTGTGCCCAAACACCGGGAAAGCGATCAAAATAAGCCTGTTGATACTTGATGCGCTCAGGATCGTTCCAAAACATCAACGGCATGGAAGGGAATGCTTGTGTACAGACTAATTCGCCGATGGATTCGGGGATGGATTGGCCTTGTTCATTAAAAATGTCCACGCGCATCCCTAAGCCTAAGCATTGTAATTCGCCGCGATAGACCGGGCTTATGGGGTTGCCTAAGGCAAAACACGAGATAATGTCAGTTCCACCCGAGATAGAGCTGAGCTGTACACCTGCTTTAATGTGGTTTTGGACAAAATCGTATTGTGTCGGTAACAGCGGTGAACCTGTGGAGAGAATGCTGCGTAATGATGTCAACGCAAAGGTTTCACCTGGATGAACGTTTGCGTGTTCGATGCTGGAGAGAAACTTAGCGCTTGTTCCGAAGACCGTCACGTGTTCGTTTTGAAGACACTCAAAAAGACGACTGGCATGTGGGTAATTCGGTGCCCCATCGTAGAGGACGAGCGTCGTGCCCAAGGCCAATGCGGATATCATCCAATTCCACATCATCCACCCGCAGGTGGTGTAAAAAAACAAGGTGTCATTGGCGGAGAGATCCGTGTGCAAGCCTAATTCTTTAATATGCTGTAATAACGTTCCTCCGGCACCATGGAGGATGCATTTGGGTTGTCCTGTCGTGCCAGAGGAGAACAAAATACATAAGGGATGATTGAAAGGAAACGCCGTGAATGTCACGTGAGCTGACGGGACTAAAAACGCATCCCATGCGATAATTAAGGGGTTCGAGTCTTGCATTGACACCTCGTTAATCACGGGGCAGATAACGATTTGTTTTATGGATAAGAGCGCTCGAGCGATGGCTTCTAATTTCGTGTTCATGGTGTATCTTTTGCCGTTATAAGCATAGCCATCACACACAAATAAGACCGACGGCTCAATCTGACCTAGGCGATCAATAATCGCCTCAGCGCCAAAATCAGGCGAGCAAGAGGACCATATCGCACCGATTGAGGCGGTTGCGAGCATGCCGATAATGGCGTGCTTCCCGTTCGGAAGAACAGCGGCCACGCGATCGCCCGCGTGTACACCGGCGTGTTTTAAGCCTTCAGCACATGCGCTGACCTGCTGCCTGAGCATGTGGTAGCTTAACACGTCGCGATGGCCTTGTTCATTGAGGCTAATCAACGCGGGATGATCATCGTCGCGAGCCAGCAATTTCTCTGCAAAATTAAACGTAGCCCCTTCAAACCAGCGCGCATCAATCATGTGCGAATGGGCTTGCAGAATGTGCTTAGGTTGGGTCTTGAACGTTATGCCAAAATAATCACAGACTGCCTGCCAAAACAAGGCCGGGTTTTCAACGGACCACGCATGGAGCGCCGGGTAATGATTTATTTCATGCCCATAGATTTGCTCAATAAGGCGTATAAATTGCGCCATGTTCGTTTTTTCTGGGGCACTTGGCCGCCACACGACCGAGCTCATGCGTTACCCTCAGTAAACCGCTGCAATCGATCCATTGCATCATGAAGTGTCGCTAGGTCGATTGCGAAGGAGAGGCGAATGCACCCCTCCGTGCCAAAGGCTGAGCCTGGAACCAGGGCCACGCCGGTGTCTTGTAAGAGGCGTTCTGAAAACTCAATATCATTTGTAAAGCCACGGTCATTAATAATCGCTTGCACGTTGGGGAAGATGTAGAAGGTCCCGTCGGCGGGGATGACCTCGACGCCTGGCATGGCACGTAACCGCATGAGGACGTAATCGTGGCGCTCGTGAAAGGCCTTTACCATGGTGCGGATGCTTTCATTTCCGCCGTTTAAGGCTGCAACGGCGGCCTTTTGAGCGATCGAGCAGGGGTTTGAGGTCGATTGTGACTGAATCGTGGTCATCGCGGTAATCAATGGCGCAGGCCCTCCAGCATACCCAATACGCCAACCGGTCATGGCATAGGCTTTGGATACGCCGTTTAAGACGATGGTGCGTGGGTAAAGCTCGGGACAAGCATCCAATATGTTAACGAATGGCTGTGACCAGAGGATATGTTCATACATGTCGTCCGTGGCGATGAGGATGCCTGGGTGTTGTTCTAACACACGACCTAACGCCTGAAGTTCTGTAAAAGTGTAGGCGATGCCGGAGGGATTGGATGGGCTGTTGATAAAAAAGAGTTTGGTTCTGGGGGTGATCGCGGCTTCGAGCTGTTCAGGCGTTACCTTATAGCGCTCTGCAATGGTTGTGGGGATGATAACGGGTGTTCCATCGGCCAATAACACTATATCAGGGTAAGACACCCAGTAAGGGGCGGGGATTAGGACCTCATCGCCCTTATCCAGGTAGGCCTGACATAAATTATAACAGCTTTGTTTTCCACCCACGGAGACCAATATTTGATTTCGTTGATAATCCAGGCCGTTATCGCGTTTAAATTTATCAATAATGGCTTGTTTTAACTCAGGAATGCCATCGACGGCCGTGTATTTTGTAAATCCGGCTTGAATCGCCTCGATAGCGGCTTGCTTGATATAATCCGGGGTATCAAAATCGGGCTCGCCTGTTCCAAGCCCAATAATATCCAGGCCTTGTGCACGCAATTGAGTGGCTTTTGCAGCGACTGCTAACGTTGGGGATGGTTTGACTTGTTGTACGCGATGAGCCAGCGTGATCATGGAGTAATACCTCTTATTTTCGATAGTAACTAGGGCCTGTTGACATTTGATCCCCCGCCGGCATCCAGGGGATGCTGATATAAAAACAAAAGCTTTAATTTACATTGCAACCAATTGATAAATAAGATCAAACTCGTAAAATTACGGTTCTTATATCTAAATAAAACGCGTTTGAAATGGCCCGACTCATGCTCAGTGACGAGCTATGGTCGAAGCTAAGGACAATAATGCGACAACAAGGGATTTATGACAAGCCCGATCTTCGTC
>CANISA010000198.1 GCA_947470005.1 Legionellaceae bacterium
GAGCTTCCCACGATGTTTTAATGTCATGTGCATGTTCCTCAACTATATGCTGCAATTCATTCAATTGTTTCGAGGTAAGACTGTAATAATCGGCTAATGCAATAATCGGTTCTAACCAAAATTTAGCCTCTCCATTGTTACTTGTAACATGTATATGCATCCGGGATTCTTCTCGTGAAAAAAAGAAAAAGCGATAATCTTTATATTTGAAAACTGTTGGACTCATGTTAACACTCATTTGATAAGAACAGTTTTTTCCATACCCGTTACTCTAGCGCGCCATTAGCTATAGATCAACTCGAAGCTTTAATCGGTTACGCTGCTTTGTTGATAATAGTATGAGCACTCAGTGAGTTCCGTTTTGATTTTACTAGTCAACGATCGGAGATTAAATAATCAATCGAGTCTGACCCCATTGAACCAATATGGAATCAATCGATCCTGACCCCATTGATTAGAATCAATCGATCCTGACCCCATTGATTAGTTATAAATTGATTCGTGTAAGGTCTATCATCAAATCAATAACCCTTGAGGTTGTTTTTATTATTAACTATAATAACCTTAAAGGTTAAATAGAGACATGGATGACAGATAAGAGCCTGCCAACGTATGATTTGGACAGCATCAAGAAAACGTTTAATCATACTGGTAAATTATTGATGACTTCTTCGGCCAAACAAGGACAGATTGCTGCTGATTTTTCAGATCAGGATGTCGTTGATGTCATACAGTCGTTGACACGATGGGATTTTTATAAATCGATGCCACCGGTACATGAAAACTTTGTAGCTTGGCAGGATGTGTATAAAACGCAATTTAAACAAGTGTTTTTGTACATCAAGTTCCAAGTGAATGCAAATAGAGAGCTGATCCTTTCTTTTAAGGAGAAATAACATGGATAAAAAGCAATGTCCTTTATGCGGTGAGTATGCTCAAGAGCATTTAATTAAGCCGATGATATATATATATAAACATATTGAATTCACTATCCAGCAGCCTGCTCTATGGTGTGACGCCTGTGGAGAAGGAATAATTAATACAAATGATAACAATGCAGTCCTACAGGAAATTCAAGCAGAAAAAGCGAAAATTGACGGCTTATTAACGCCTGAAGAAGTTAAGCAGGTTAGAAAAAAATTGAAATTAACACAAAAACAGGCTGCGCATTTATTTGGTGGTGGTGTTAATGCGTTTAATCGCTATGAACATGGAAAACTACCGGTTCCTAGAGCATTGAGTCAACTATTGACGGTGCTTCGTAATCATCCAAACCAAATTATAGAAATAATGAAAGAAAGTTTTGGCTAGGGTAAGTTAGCTTTCAAAATTAATCGATCCTGACCCCATTGGTTGATAGCGAAGATTCTAGACGTGTCGCGTTCAGCCCTATTATATTTCATTAGCTCACGTGAGTTATGCTGATAGACGCTGTCTATGGAAGGCGGTTTTTTCTTGTTCCTCGTGGTACTTTTATGTCGTTTGTACGTTAGCACCCCACATTGTGTAGAGTTGCCTGCGTTCGCTCAAGCAGCTCCACACGATTCTTGCCTTTCAAAATAGAGAGCAGATCTTTCATGGACAAAATCGGTTATGGTCTTTCACGGCTTCTTCTGCAGCAAGTTCCAACGCCAACTTTTCATCGTCTTTAATTTGCTTTTGTTGCTCTGGCGTCATTGTTCTTGATGGTTCCGCTGTTATGGGACTAGGATCTCTACCTTTTGCGAAGCCTTGCAGGAGTCGTTTCTGTGTGTCGATAATTTTTTCACGAAGCATGCTTGCATCGTCTGTGCTCCCTTTTTGAATCTTTTCAAATTCATTTGCGCAAGCACCAGACCCTGCTGCCAGAATTTTTTTTATTTTTTCTTCCCAAGGCACAGGGGTTGTTATCTTCGGCGTTCCCACCACGGCCCCAGGTGCATTCCTTGAGTTTGTTGCCGCAGCAAGTGCTAAGGCAACAGCATTGTATCCACAATTACCATCTCCGACAGCTCTCGCCAGACGTCCACTAGAAACGACACCTGTTTCTTTGTTTATTTGACAATCAACTAACGCATCCCAATGCCCACGACCACCAACAACACACAGTGTTTGTTTCTCAGGCTCGTAACTTGCTTCATTGAGTCGCTGCTGTTTACTTACAGTGCCGTTAGAAGCAACCTCACATAAAACGATATTAACATTTAGCACATCGGCTAGTACGGCAAGCGATGTGTTTGTCGCGTGAGTGGCATTTCCAGCTTGGTCAACCAGATAATGTTCTAGGCTCGATTCAGGAACATTAGGTTTAATCGTATGTCCTCGTTTATCGGTTATTGCCAAAATCTCGACTAGAAATGGGGCCAGCTTATTTGTATCTCTGCTTGCTATCGCTTCATCAAACTCCTGTAATTTTGATTTTTGGATTTTTTGACGAAGTTCACTCAAGGGAATAGGGTGCGGGCCCCCGCTCTGCGCGGTTTGATACGTGATAGAATACTTGCTCGGTTCATCTTCTAATTGAAATCCTATATACAATCCCTTCGCAGCCATAAGCTTCTTAGGAAGCGCACTCATCGCATAGATATTTTCCTCTCTTACCGCAGCCGCACCGCCAAGCAATACTTCGCGTATTGAAGCGACTGCTGGACTGTCGTCAACGGCCTGACCGTTCCGATCAACCAAAGCTCCCGTTAGACTAGCCATTGTCACTGCCCGGAGCTGTTTGGCCATTTCAAGTTGAAACACCCGAGAATCACGACATTTAGCGCTAAGCCAATACGTCAATCCCAACAGGTCTAATTGATCTTGTAATGCCATGATATCCACCTCATTGAATGTAATAAAACCGGTTCTGTCGCAAAAACTTTTGAAAGCGAAAAACGAGTATATTCCGGGCAAGCTTAGGCCGCTAGCGCACCAAACTGATCAAAAATTGTAATGCTGTCCGATTGCTTGTGTTGTTTTTTCCGTAACATGTGATGCAATTCAATGCCTGATAACGTTGCCGCTGCGGAGTGAAACGCTTTAAATCCCTTCATTGGCTTCGTGATTTTTTTAATAAATCGATGGTCTTTTTCAACAATATTATTGAGGTATTTGATCTGCCTCACAGTTAGTTGAACGAACATCCTACCCAACATAAACAGCAGAGCCAGCGTTAAGTTTATTGTGTCGATTCCAGCTTTATTGGCGCCACTTTTATCCATCGTGACCTTATCGGGTAACCCACTTGACCCAATCGCTTTTTCGAAAAATTCCCTTGCAGCAGGCTCATCACGCTTTTCAGACAACATAAAATCAACAGTTTGACCTTCTTTGTCAAGGGCGCGATACAGGTATAGCCATTGGCCTTTCACCTTAATATAGGTCGCGTCCATGCGCCATGAAATTCCAACTGGTGGCTTGTGACGCTTGCGGAAAGTCTCTTCCAGTTGAGGCGCGTAATGAATGACCCAGCGATTGATGGTGGAATGGTCAACCTTCAAGCCGCGCTCTGCCGTCAACTCCTCAATGTCACGATAACTTAATGCATACACCACGTACCAACGAACCA
>CANISA010000199.1 GCA_947470005.1 Legionellaceae bacterium
AAGGGCGGCTCACGGACATCCTTAAAGGTTTAGTTCATCTTTCTGCCGAAGATAAACCGAAAATGGGGCAGTGGGTTAATCAAGCCAAGCGCGACCTCACGGCCCGCATTGAAGAAAAAATGCTGCAGTTAAAAGAGGAGCTGCTCGAAGCCAAGCTGACGCACGAGCGCCTTGATGTCACGCTTCCTGGTCGAGAGAACAAAACAGGCTCGTTACATCCGGTGACTCAGGTCCGAGCGCGCGTGAATGAATACTTTAGCCGTTTAGGGTTTGATATTGTAGAAGGCCCAGAAATTGAGACCGAATTTTATAATTTTGAGGCGTTAAATATCCCCGCTCATCATCCTGCGCGGACCATGCACGACACCTTTTATTTTGGTGATGGTCACGTGTTGCGCACACACACATCACCCGTGCAAATACGCACCATGGAGACGGCAACCCCGCCATTTAGGTTGATTGCACCGGGTCGGGTTTATCGATGTGAATCCGATCTAACCCACACGCCTATGTTCCATCAAGTGGAAGGGTTATGCATTGATAAACAGGCCAACTTAGGGGGGTTGAAGGGATTGCTCCATGATTTTTTCTCTACTTTTTTTGGTCGAGAGGTTGCTGTGCGGTTTCGGCCCTCCTATTTTCCGTTCACCGAGCCTTCTGCCGAAGTGGACATTGCCTGTACGCAATGCGATGGCAAGGGGTGTCGATCGTGTAAATTCACAGGCTGGCTGGAAGTCTTGGGTTGTGGCATGGTGCATCCAAACGTGCTGAAAGCGGTGAACATCTGCCCCGATGAGTACCAAGGGTGGGCGTTTGGTATGGGCTTGGATCGACTAGCCATGCTGTATTATGGCATCGATGATTTACGCATGATGTTTGAAAATGATTTAACTTTTTTGAACCAGTTTTAGGATATTGCAATGAAAGTGAGCGAATCATGGTTACGTGAGTGGGTGAATGCCCCGTTGACTGGGGAACAATTGGCGGCCCAATTGACGATGGCAGGGCTCGAGGTTGATCACGTCTCTCCTGTTGCCGGAGTATTTGAAAACGTGGTTGTGGGCCGAGTGCGGGCAACAAAACAGCATCCACAGGCGGATCGATTGACGTTGTGTGAGGTGGATGCCGGGCGTGATGAGCCGTTACGTGTGGTCTGCGGAGCGGCCAATGTACGCTCTGGCTTGATGGTTGCCTTGGCTTTGCCTGGTGCTCATTTGCCAGGAGACATCCACATTAAAGAATCGATGCTGCGGGGTGAGCTTTCTCAGGGGATGCTGTGCTCATCAAGTGAGCTGGGGTTACAAGAGTCGTCCTCAGGCATTTTAGAATTGCCAGAGGATGCGCCACTTGGCGTGTGCCTTCGCGAATACCTTGATCTGAATGACTGCGTTTTGGAGATTGATTTAACACCTAATCGCGCAGACTGCTTCAGTGTTCTCGGGATTGCGCGAGAGTTGAGCGCGTTGAATCGCTTGCCCTTGCATGCCTTAGATTTGAGTGCCCCGGCCCTTTTAAGCGGCACACAATGGGCTGCACGCGTGCAGGCGACCCAGGCTTGCCCTGCGTATGCTCTTCGAGCGATCACGGGGATAAATCCTGATGCGGTGACGCCGCTTTGGATGAAGGAACGATTACGCCGAAGTGGGTTGCAAGCGATTCATCCGGTTGTTGATGTGGCTAATTACGTGATGATTGAGTTGGGGCAGCCCCTGCATGCGTTTGATCTGACGCGCATAAAAGGGGATATCCATGTGCGTTTTGCAGCGCCCGGAGAGTCCTTGACCTTGTTGGGGGGGCAAACCGTTTCGTTGGATGAAAACGTACTGGTCATCGCGGATCAACATCAATTGCTGTCAATGGCTGGCATTATGGGCGGTGAAGCAAGTGCGGTACAACCCGAGACAGTTGACTTGCTCCTAGAGAGTGCTTTTTTTAGTCCATTAGCCATCGCAGGCGTCGCACGTCGTTACGGGCTGTCCAGTGAGGCCTCTCAGCGGTTTGAGCGAGGGGTTGATCCTGTCTTGCATCTCAAGGCCTTGTCGCGCGCGACAACGTTGTTATTGGCCATTGTGGGCGGTGAAGCGGGACCCGTGACGTCTGTTCATACGGATGCGACGTTTCCAGGCATGCCATGCATTGCATTTGATCCCTCTCGTGTGGCTCAACTGACCGGATTAGTTATTGCAGAAGATGAGATGGTTGTGATGTTGGAAGGGTTAGGCATGCGCGTTGAGCGTGCTCAGTCGACCTGGGCGGTTCACGTTCCTTCGCATCGGTTTGATTTGGCGCTTGGGGTTGATCTCGTTGAAGAAATTATTCGTTTATATGGGTATGATAAGTTAGAAGAAACGCCCATGATCGTTCCTCTTAAGGTCGGGATGGTCCATCCGATTCAGCGGCGCACGACGCAGGTGGCGTCTTATTTAAGTGATCGTGGGTACGCGGAGACAATCAGTTATAGCTTTGTCGATCCAACGTTACAACAGGTCTTGTATCCTGATGCAGACGTCATGTCGTTGGTTAATCCTATCTCGCCGGAGTTATCGACGATGCGCGTGGGGATGTGGCCAGGCTTGATTGCATCGCTTATTCATAATGTTCATCGTCAACAGTCGGTGGTTAAATGCTTTGAGACGGGTGTTGTCTTTGAACGCGTTGGGGACGCAGTTAAGGAATGTGCTTCGGTGGCCGGCATTCTGACGGGGGAAAAAGGCGCCTTGCATTGGGGGGAGCCGACACGATGGTATGATTTTTATGACATGAAAGGGGATCTCCAATCGTTGTTTGCACACCTCAAGTGCTCCCCGTTGCGATTTGTTGCTGCCAGCCATGCAGCATTGCATCCGGGTCAATCAGCGCGTATTTATCTGGGCGATAGCCCGGTTGGTTGGGCGGGTGTGATGCACCCTCGTTTGCTGGATGCCTTTGATTTGACCTCGGATGTGATGTTGTTTGAGTTGGCTTTGACGCCGTTGTTGATTGATACGAACGTGCATTATCAGAGCATTTCAAAATACCCTCAAATCCGGCGCGACTTGTCGTTATTGGTCGATGAGGCGGTGGGCGTGGGAGAGATTGAGCGGGTGGTTCGTGCTGTTGTTCCCTTGGATCAATTAAAGGCGTTTGATGTGTTTGATCAGTACTTGGGTGACTCGCTTCCTGCGGGGAAAAAGAGTATTGCCGTGGCCCTGACGTTACAAGATGATCACCGCACATGGGTTGATGCTGAGATTAACAGAATAATCAGTGCTATACTCAAGGAGCTAGGAGATCAATTATCCATTGGATTGAGGGACTAACCGTGAATGCATTGAGCAAAGCGATTTTAGTGGAAGCCTTATGTGAGCAGGTTCTGTTGACCAAACCGGATGCGAAAGCGCTGGTTGAGCAATTTTTTGAAGTGATTCGCTCGAGGTTAGCGCAGGGGCAACCGGTTAAACTGTCAGGATTTGGAAATTTTGTCTTGCGTGATAAATCTGAGCGCCCGG
>CANISA010000200.1 GCA_947470005.1 Legionellaceae bacterium
CGAAGAAAAGGGGAGTGGTATTGATAAAGTGGTGCAAGCGGCGGAGTTCTATCAGTTACCTGCGCCAGATTTCCGCGTTGGAGAGACAAGAACAACGGCTGTACTATTTGCTCATCGAGATTTTTCTGAAATGAGCAAGGCTGACAGAGTACGAGCCTGTTATCAACATGCTTGTCTGCAATACCTCAGCAATCAGCGCATGTCAAATCAAACCCTTCGTGAGCGGTTCCAGTTATCTGAGTTTAAAGGTGCATCTGTTTCGTTGATTATTAGTGCAGCCAAGGACGGTGGACTTATCAAAGCTGATGCTTCGGATACAGCTTCAACACGGTATGCTCGATATCTTCCGTTTTGGGCTTAAAGTGCTTTAACGCAAATCGCAATGAAAGAAAAATAAAATGTTTAAACTTTATATATCAATGAGTTGAGTGTTTTAACGCTAATCTGGTTTGTGGAAGAGAGATGGGTCATCTTGCTGAAATATGATCCTTCTGCTTGTAGTGGTGTGCAACTGGTAGTGGGTTTCTGACTTAAGGCGTCGTAAAAAAATAAAAAATCGCGCGAGCTAGAAAAGTACAAAGGCTGCATAACAAAATAATGGCACAATGCTCATAACTTAGATGAAATGGCGTTTAGCCATTTCATCATCCCAAAGAATATGATTCTAGGCTATGCCGTTGAGATGCACTGAAATCCATATGGACAGCGAGCTCCAGACAAATTCGTAGGCTTAATTAAACCCACTACCCGTTGTCAAGAAAACTTTTGCGACAGAACCGTTCGTTGACGCAGTACTTCATAGAGGCAAATACCGGTGGCTACCGATACGTTTAAACTAGACACCGTGCCTCGCATGGGCAAGGCAAATAATCCATCGCAATGATCGCGTGTTAAACGGCGAAGACCTGTGCCTTCGGCACCGAGAACCAACGCTATTGAGCCTTTAGAGTCCAGGCTATATAACGATGTCTCGGCTTCGCCTGCCGCGCCATAGAGCCATACGCCGGCTTGTTTTAAGTGTTCCATTGCTCGAGCAAGGTTGGTGACTCGGATTAATGGCACCGACTCGGCGGCACCACAGGCTATTTTACTGGCGACGGGTGTGATGCTTGCGCTGTTGTCTTTTGGGATCATGACAAAATCAACGCCTGCCGCATCGGCGCTGCGTAGACATGCCCCCAGGTTATGAGGATCAGTAACGCCATCTAATATCAAGATCAAGGCGGGTCCAGCGCTTAGTTGCAACAGGCGGTCAAGATCAGCCTCGGTGTAGTCTGGAAGTTTTCCTACGGATGCCACAACCCCTTGGTGAGTCATGTCTGGAAAGCGTTGTTTCATGGATTGGGCGCTCAGGTGCTCAATTCGAATTGTCGCGTTTTGCGCGGTTTTGAGCAACGCATCCATGCGCTTATCCGACCGGTCTTGGTTGACATAGAGGGTATGAATGGCTCGATGGGGGTTTTTGAGCACAGCTTCTACGGCGTGCAACCCATAAACATACCCCTCAGTCATCGTGTGGCTCATCAAGGACCGGTTCAAAATCGATTTTCCGCTCGTCCAAATCAACGCGCGCAACCAAGACGGTCATGTTATCTCCTAAACGGTATACTTGCCCGCTGCGTTCGCCCACCAAGCGGTGTTTCACTGCATCAAAGGTATAATAATCATTCTTAAGGGAGGTGACATGCCCCAACCCCTCAACATAAATATCATCAAGCTCAACAAAAATACCAAAGCTTGTGACGGCAGAAATTCGACCTGGAAAAACGTGACCTAATTTATCTTGCATGTACTCGCATTTAAGCCAAGCAACGACTTCACGCGTGGCTTCATCGGCACGTCGTTCAGTTGAGGAGCAATGTTTACCCAAACGCGTCATGTCTTCTTTCGTGTAAAAAAATCCATCGGCGGTGCCTTTGTCAAGCAGGTGCCCTACGGCGCGGTGAATGAGTAAGTCTGGGTAGCGTCGGATAGGAGACGTGAAGTGCGTGTAAGCCGAGTAGGCCAGGCCAAAATGTCCTTCATTGGCTTCAACGTACTGCGCTTGCTTCAGCGATCGTAACATGACGGTTTCGACTAAATGTTTTTCAGGGCGTCCTTCCAAGGACTCCAGTGTTTTTTGGAAATCTTTTGGCGTTGGTTTGTCCCCCCCGCCTAAAATCAAGCCGAGTTCCCCTAAAAATTGCCTGAGCGCGATAATTTTATCGCCTTCTGGTGGTGCGTGAACGCGATAGAGGGTCGGGATTGTTGCTTTTTGTAGGAAACGCGCCGTTGCAACATTGGCGGCTAGCATGCATTCTTCAATGAGTCGGTGTGCGTCGTTACGAATAACGGGGATAATCCGTTCAATTTTACGATTTTCATCAAAGACTATTCGGGTTTCAGTGGTGTCAAAATCCATCGCCCCGCGAATTTTGCGTGTTTTAGATAATACACCATAGAGCGTATGCAGGGATTGCAACATGGGCCACAAGGGCTCATGCGTGGAATCCGTGTGGCCTTGCAGTAACCAGTCACTGACTTGTGTGTAGGTCAGGCGCGCCTGGGAGTAAATAACACCACGGTATACCGTTGAGTCGCTGATCGCCCCATGGGGAGAGATGGTCATCTCCATGACCATGCATAATCGGTCGGCGTGAGGGTTAAGCGAGCAAATGCCATTGGATAATGCTTCAGGGAGCATGGGGACTACTTTCCCTGGGAAGTAAACAGAGTTGCCACGACGAGCGGCCTCTTGATCAAGGGGTTCGCCAATAGGCACATAATGGCTGACATCTGCGATGGCAACATACAATTGAAATCCGCCATTGGGCGTGGGATAGCAGTACACGGCGTCGTCAAAATCTTTCGCGTCTTCCCCGTCGATGGTGACAAAGGGGAGATGGCGCAGATCGGTTCGATTGTGTAGATCGGCAGGAACAACGTGTTGGGGAATTTTAGCGACGGATAGAGAAATAGTTTCAGGCCAAGCCGAAGGTAGCTTGTGCGCGAGAATGGCTACTTCAATCTCCATGCCAGGAGCCATGTGCTCGCCTAAAATGTGAATGACTTGTCCTACGGCTTGTGTGCGTTTATTTGGATAAGCGACCATTTCAACGAGTACAATTTGTCCTTCTCGAGCATTGTTTGATCTGTCGAGAGGGATAGAAATTTCTTGGGTCAGTCGCTTGCTATCTGGAACCACAAAACCAACGCCGTGTTCAGAAAAATAACGGCCGACCACGCTCGCGTGGGCGTGCTCGATCACTTCATGAATTTTTCCTTCAGGCCTTCCCCGTCTATCAACGCTGGATTGATACGCGAAGACCACGTCGCCATGCATGACAGCACGCATTTCTTTTGCGGACAAAACCATGTCACCCGTACTGTCCTCTGGGATAAAGAAACCGAATCCATCGGGGTGACCTTGAATGGTTCCTCGTTTCAAATTAATTTTATTTAATAAACAGTAGCGTCCCCGTCTATCCTGCATGAGCTGACCG
>CANISA010000201.1 GCA_947470005.1 Legionellaceae bacterium
CATCGCCACAACACCGCCTTTCGACGCACTATACGCCATTTGACCAATTTGTCCTTCATACGCTGCAATCGACGCCGTGTTGATGATGACCCCTCGTTCGTCAGTGCCTGCAATACATGCCGCTCGCGTCATCGCATCCGCGACAAGCCGCATGACATTAAAGGTCCCCACCAAATTAATCTCCATGACCTCCTGAAACACGGCCAACGGCATGGGGCCTTCTTTTCCCACAAGACGTTGGGCAGGAGCTACCCCCGCACAATGAATACATATTCGAGGGACCCCTAGCCGTTTGATTGTTTCGTTTAGCGCATGCACAACCCCTTCTTCGGAGCGCACATCACACGCAAGCGCGTATGCATCAGCTGAATCGGGTGACCTATCCCAAACCATCACCTGTGCCCCACGCTGCCGAAGTAATGCCACACACGCCTGCCCAAGCCCTGACGCGCCACCCGTGACTACAGCGACTTGATTATCTATGTCCATGTGTTGTTTATCCTGTGGCTACTTTAAAAAACCCTGGCTTAATGCCTTAAATTCAGGCGTTCCCGCTTGGCCCACCCATTCAAAAAAGACCATTTCTGACGTGATCAAGTGAACACCGGCTTGGGCCATGCGCGTCAATGCCACGTCATGATCTAAGGCGTGGCGGCTACTCACAGCATCCACGACCACAAACACGCTCACGCCAGCGGCCTGCATGTCCAGCGCCGTTTGCAACACACACACATGGGTCTCAATCCCGGCTATCACGACCTGTAGTTTATTCACGGCTTTCCAATGCTTGACGAATGATGCATCACGGTAACAAGAAAAATATACTTTATCGATGTCCGTTAATCCCGGCATCCATTGGCGTAACGGCGTGACCGTTTGACCTAACCCCCGCGTATATTGCTCACTCACCAACAAGGGCACAGCCAGCTCACCAGCCAACCTCATAAGCCAGCCACAGCGGGCCACCAACAGCTCAGCTTGGCGCACGTGTGGCGTCAATTTTTCTTGAACATCCACGATCAATAAACAGGCCTTTTCTCGTTGCAATAACATGCGTGCCTCCCCGCCATATAGCATTTATGGTTGCTATTATTAATCTACACCACCCTCCGTGGATGATCCACCTGAATGAGTGTGCTAAAATTCGCGACTTTCATCCGTCGAGGTTTCATCATGGAGAAGACGTACTCCCCACACGCAATTGAACAAGCCTGTTATCACACCTGGGAAACTCGCCATTATTTTGAGCCCCGGGGCGACGGACAGCCGTATTGCATCATGCTTCCTCCACCGAACGTCACAGGCAGCTTGCACATGGGGCATGGTTTTCAAAACACCCTCATCGATACCATGATTCGGTACCAACGCATGATGGGACGGCGTACCCTGTGGCAACCAGGCACCGATCACGCAGGCATCTCGACCCAACTGGTGGTTGAAGGGCAACTTCAAAAAGAAGGTATATCGCGTAAAGACATGACACGTGAGGCTTTTTTAAGTCGAGTGTTTCAATGGAAAGAAGAGTCCGGCGGCCAAATCACGCGCCAAATGCGCCGCCTCGGTTCATCGGTGGACTGGTCTCGCGAACGATTCACCATGGACGAAGGCTTATCTGCGGCCGTTCAAAAAGTATTTATCCAATTACACGACGAGGGCCTCATTTATCGAGGGACTCGCCTGGTGAATTGGGACCCGAAATTGGGTACTGCCATCTCTGATTTGGAAGTCATTTCAGAAGAGGAATCAGGACAAATCTGGCATATTCGTTACCCCTTGGTTGATAGCAACGACTCGCTTGTCGTCGCCACCACGCGGCCTGAAACCTTGCTCGGTGATGCCGCCATTGCCGTACATCCCGACGATGTGCGTTACCAGCATCTCATTGGAGAACACGTCCACCTGCCGCTGTGCGACCGGACCATTCCCATCATCGCAGATACCTACGTTGAGCCTGAGTTCGGAACAGGGTGCGTCAAAATTACGCCGGCACATGACTTTAATGACCACGAGGTCGGCAAGCGTCATCAACTACCTATGCTTAGTATTTTAACCAAAAAGGGCACCATCAACCGAAACGCGCCCATCAACTACCAAGGGCTCGATCGCTTTGTGGCGCGTGAGCAAATCGTGACAGACCTCACCGCATTGGGTCTGTTAGTAAAAATCGAGCCGCATCAACTGAAGATCCCTCGCGGGGAAAAATCAAATGCCATCATTGAACCCCTTCTGACTGATCAATGGTATGTCAAAATGAAGCCCTTGGCAGAACCTGCAATTGACGCCGTTCGAAAAGGCGAGATCCGTTTCATTCCTGAGCTATGGACCAAAACCTATGATCAGTGGATGGAGAACATCGAAGACTGGTGCATCAGCCGACAACTCTGGTGGGGGCATCGCATTCCGGCGTGGTATGACAATCATGGCCATGTCTACGTGGGTTACAGTGAAAACGACGTTCGCTTCAAACACCAACTCGATGAATCAGTGCAATTAAAGCAAGATGAAGATGTCTTGGATACTTGGTTTTCATCAGCACTATGGCCTTTTTCAACCTTAGGTTGGCCTGAACGTACGCCAGAGCTTGAACAATTTTATCCAACATCCGTCTTGTTTACCGGTTTTGATATTATCTTTTTTTGGGTTGCCCGCATGATCATGATGGGTTTAAAATTCACAGGGAAAGTCCCTTTCCGCGACGTGTTCATCACCGGGCTAATCTGCGATCATGACGGCAAAAAAATGTCAAAATCAAAAGGAAATGTCCTTGATCCCATTGACATCATTGACGGCATTGACCTTGACAGTCTCGTGACAAAACGCACCAGTAACCTCATGCTCCAGTCCGTTCGTGATCAAATTTCAGAAACGACACAAAAACAATTTCCCGAAGGCATCGAAGCGTATGGAACCGACGCATTACGCTTTACGTTCTGCTCACTCGCCTCCAACACGCGCACGGTTCGTTTTGACATTGGACGCGTAGAAGGGTATCGCAATTTCTGTAACAAACTATGGAATGCCGCGCGCTACGTCTTACGTCACACCGAAGAAGAGAAAGTCGACTTAGGAGACGGCCCCTTCCAATACAGCCCAGCGGATGACTGGATCTTGTCTCGACTACAACGCGTCATTGGGCTTTGTCATCACCATTACGACACGTACCGTTTTGACCTGCTTGCCAATACGTTGTATGACTTTGTCTGGCACGAGTATTGCGACTGGTACCTGGAATTATCCAAAACGGTTCTCTACGACGAGCAAGCACTGAGCGCCATGAAACGTGGCACCCGCCGCACGCTCATTCGCGTGTTGGATCACATTTTAAAACTACTGCATCCAATCATGCCATTCATTACTGAGGAAATCTGGCAGCGCATCACTAAACTGACCAGCCAAAATGACGACACCATCCTCTTAAGCCAGTTCCCACTCGTGAATGAGGAATGGATTAAACCGCTGATTGAGGACGAAG
>CANISA010000202.1 GCA_947470005.1 Legionellaceae bacterium
GCCTAAATCATAAAAGATGGTGTGTTTGTCGGGTTTAACCAAAAATAATAGGGCAATAAAAGAGATAAAATCAATTTCACCATAAGTATATTCGAAGGCATCATGGTCAACTCTGGCTTGATGAGACAGTGCAAAACCATCCACCGAGGCAAACAATTTCTGATAAGCTGGCTCGTGTGTGTTTAAATGAAGTTCAATTTTCCAATGTTTGAGTTGACGTTTTTGCCCCCAACGAAGCACCACATCACGAAATAATGCCCGTAGATTCATGTTAAA
This sequence comes from Legionellaceae bacterium, assembly GCA_947470005.1. Taxonomy (GTDB): domain Bacteria; phylum Pseudomonadota; class Gammaproteobacteria; order Legionellales; family Legionellaceae; genus JAGVJT01. Next base: position 277 of record CANISA010000202.1, read on the forward strand.
CCCTGATGTTTGTATACGCTCATCATTCTAGAATGAGCAGCATATTTTATCGAGTCAGATTGAGCAATTAGGTGTATTTGTAACGACGTTGCTTAGGTGTCGGCTCGAGCAATAGGCCTGTCGTGGCGCTCTGGATCACTGCGATTTCCAAGCCCAGCCGGCGTCATTGACTCTTGATTTTATTTACGGCAAACTCCGCCTCATTGTGAAAAGAATCGCTAGCCGTACGATTGCTTAGTAGCGAACAGACTGGCCAAAATATGCAAGAGGGAACACCTTAAAAAACGGAAACCAATATTCATCAGGAGATCAATTTTGCGCTATTTTATTACAGGCTGCGCGGGTTTTATAGGCAGTAACCTTACTGATAAATTATTATTAGAAGGGCATGAAGTGATTGGCTATGATAATTTATCAACAGGCGTTCTCGACTTCTTAACAGAAGCGCAAAAATCACCACGATTTACCTTGATAAAAGATGATTTATTAAACCGAGAGGCTGTTTCACATGCCATGCAAGATAAAAATATAGATGCTGTGTTTCATTTGGCGGCGAATGCCGACGTACGGTTTGGCACTGATCATCCAAATAAAGATTTAGAGCAAAACACCATCGCCACTTTTCATGTTTTAGAAGCCATGCGCGCCAATAAAGTAAAACGCATTGCATTTGCATCCACGGGTTCGGTGTATGGTGAAGCTGAGGTAATTCCAACGCCTGAACGAGCACCATTCCCCATACAAACATCGCTTTACGGTGCATCAAAAGTTGCAGCAGAGGGTTTAATACAAGCGTACTGCGAAGGTTTTGGCTTTCAAAGTTATATTTTTCGCTTTGTATCTATTCTTGGTGAACGTTATACACATGGTCATGTTTTCGACTTTTTTAAGCAATTATGTGCCGATTCGTCCACGCTTCAAATCTTGGGGAATGGAAAGCAACGAAAATCATACTTATATGTGCAAGATTGTCTTGATGCTATTTTATGGGCAATGGACAAGGCGAGTAATAAAGTAAACATCTTTAATCTTGGTACGGATGAGTATTGCGAGGTCAATCAATCCATTGGTTGGATATGTGATTATTTGAGCGTAACGCCTAAGCTTAATTATACCGGTGGGGAACGAGGGTGGATCGGCGACAATCCCTTCATCTTTCTAGATTGTGATCAGATGAGGGACTTAGGTTGGAAGCCTAAGCTGAGCATTCAAGAGGGCATTATAAAAACAATTGCGTATCTTACTGAAAATCCTTGGGTATTGGAGTCACGAGAATGAACGTAACAGTTGCTGGATTGTGGCACTTAGGATGCGTTACCGCAGCGTGTTTAGCGAAAGCCGGTCATGATGTGCTTGCCTATGATCCTGATGAGAACGTGATAGCAAATTTAATAAAAAATAATCCGCCAATATATGAACCTGGATTAAATGATCTCCTCCACGAAGGCATAGATGCGAAAAAAATAACCTACACAAGCAATATTACTGCTCTACGTAAAAGCGATATTATCTGGGTTACGTTTGATACACCTGTTGACCATAATGACGTGGCGGATGTCGATTATGTAATTCAACACGTAAAAAAAATTATACAGCACGTTCCGAGGCATTCGTTGGTTATTATTTCCTCGCAACTGCCTGTCGGTACAATTAAAGCGTTACAAACGTATTGCATGGAAGCCTGTCCGGATAAAGAAATTACGTTGGCCTGTATTCCTGAAAATTTACGTTTGGGAAAGGCCATTAGTGTCTTTACACAACCAGACCGGATTATCATCGGTGTTGATTGTACGAAGCATAACGACCAATTGGTTGCGCTGTTATTACCCTTTACTACGCACTTGATTTGGATGAGCATTGTCTCTGCTGAAATGACAAAACATGCCATTAACGCATTTTTGGCTGTGTCTGTTACCTTTATTAATGAGATAGCTGCTTTAAGTGAAACGCTGGGTGCGAATGCTCATGATATTGAGTTGGCGTTAAAAAGCGAAGAAAGAATTGGTCCTAAAGCCTATCTACGTCCCGGTGAGGCAATTGCTGGTGGCACATTAATGCGTGACATCCATTATTTAATGCAAGCGGGTGAACAACAACAACGAGATATGTTTTTAATCTCGGCGATCGCTGAAAGCAATCATTATCACAAAGAGTGGGCTTGCCGGAAATTAACGGCTCTTTTCACCCATTTAAAAGGTAAAAAAGTAGCCATGTTAGGTCTAACATATAAAGCAGGCACAGACACCTTGCGACGTTCTACAGCCATTGAAACATGTTCCTGGCTGCACCAACAAGGCGCTAATATTCATGCATATGATCCAGTGATCACCCATTTACCCGATGATTTGTCTCATTATATTCAAATGAAATTGAATATAAGTGATGCGTTGCTTGATGCCGATGCCGTGATTATTTCAACGGAGTGGCCGCAATTTCGTGAATTAACACCGGAGGCCTTTACGCAAAATGAAAAATATCCTTTTGTACTCGATCCTAATGGTTTTATTGCTAAAAATGTAACAACCGATTCGCGAATAAAATACTATTCAGTAGGAGTTCCATCATGAAGTTAGCGGGTCGTTGCGCGGTTATCAGCGGAGCAAATCAAGGGCTTGGTTTAGAAATCGCCAAAGAATTTATAGCTGAAGGCGCAGACGTTATGATTTGCGCTCGCAATGCGAAAACCTTGTTACAAACACAACGAGAATTAAGCCTAATTGCGGGCAATCGCTCAAAAGTGTTAGCTAAACCAACCGATGTATCAAAATTGGATGAAGTGGAGTCCTTGATTGCGACGACGCTTGCTGAATTAGGACGAATTGATATTTTGGTAGCAAATGCCGGAGTCTATGGCACAAAGGGGCCCATTGAGGACATTGATTGGCAAGAGTGGTCAGATGCCATTGACATTAATTTGAAAGGAACCGTACTCCAATGCCGAGCCGTCCTTCCGCATTTTAAGCAAAATAAATCTGGAAAGATTATTATCCTGTCTGGCGGTGGCGCGACGAAACCAATGCCTTTTTTGAGCGCTTATGCTGCGTCAAAAGCGGCCGTTGTGCGTTTTGCGGAAACGCTCGCTGAAGAAGTAAAGGATTTTGGAATTGATGTTAATACGGTTGCACCAGGAGCGCTAAATACTCGATTA
>CANISA010000203.1 GCA_947470005.1 Legionellaceae bacterium
AGAAGCATCAACGCCCTTAAATCAACACGGGCGGTCAACACATAACGCTCATCCTCAAGCAGCATCACATAATCTAATTCACTCGCATACAGACCTAACACGGGTTTATCAATCAATTTGATCAAGGGATCAGGTAACGGCTGTTCTTCAAACGGTAATCGGGGAAAATCCATGGTGAAGCGACTGCCTTCCCGGCGCACCGTCAGCTCGCCGCTCAAACTTGAAAAACGTACGATCCCATCTTGGCAGCGACCCAGCTCAAACAAAAGAAAGCCTGCCGCCAGCGTTGCATGGCCACACAGACTAATTTCTCCCTTCGGCGTAAACCAACGAATCTGATAGCCTTGTTTATCTTCCATGACAAACGCTGTTTCCGACAAATTATTTTCAACGGCAATCGCTTGCAATAATTCATCATTCAACCACGTGGATAACAAACAAATAGCTGCTGGATTTCCATGGAACACTTTGTCAGTGAATGCATCGATTTGAAATATTTCAATGCTACGCAAAACCAACCTCTTTATCTCGGAAACGCGGGTGGACGAAGGGTAACGATCCACCTTATAAATAGCAAGGCTTCGTGTTAACCGCTTTCCAGAAGATAAGACGATCCACCCGGATTAAACACGCCGCGCATTGCTTGCAAGGCATTTTTCAACTCAGCCGCCAACAAATAAGGTGGATTAATGATCCATAAACCGCATCCATTCATGCCGGCTTTCCCCGCATTGCTTAAATAAAACTCGACCCGTAAAAAATTAGCCCCGTCAATCGCCGCTAATCCTCGAGTCAGTTGCTCGTGCAATTTTTTATCAAGTAAAGGGTACCATAAGCAATAAACCCCCGTCGCAAAGCGTCGGTAGGCCGCTTGCAATGATTGGGCGACGTCGCGATATTCGGCTTTGATCTCATAAGATGGATCAATGAAAATCAACCCGCGTCGCTCAATGGGTGGGAGCCTTTTTGTTAAACACGTTAACCCATCCGTGTTGCTGCACGACACGCGCATGCCTTGGTGGGGTAATTCATCGAGATGCTCAAACTCCCCTGGATGCAACTCACAGAAAAAAAGCCTGTCTTGATTCCGAAGCATTTGAATGGCCAATTCAGGCGAGCCAGGATAATAACGCAGCGAACCATCCGGGTTAAGCTGGTGGATGGCCTGCACGTAAGGCACAAAAACCGCAGGTAATGTTTCACGGCTGGCCCACAAAGGCAAAATACCCTGCTGCGCCTCACCGGTTTTTAACGATTTTTTGTCGTGTAAATCATACCGTCCACGACCCGAATGCGTTTCCAAATAAAACAGCGGTTTGTCTTTCTGAATCATGTAGTGCAACAAGCGTGATAAGGTCACGTGCTTAACCACATCGGCAAAACAACCGGCATGATATCCATGTTGATAACTGAGCATATTGTTTTATCTACTTTCAAAATAAGACGCGTATCTCACAGTGTAACAGAGTCAGGAAGAAGGTTAACTTTTTAAACTTCGCGTAGCCCTATCCGCTAGAACATCACTTGGCTCTGACCGTTCTATTTCAGCTGACCTTGTTGTGTTGTCCGGCAAGAACACGCTTTCAGGTAACAACCTTAATTTGGAAAGCAACGTCGCTGTATCCATCATCTTATCCTCTGCAAGCCCTAGAACCTGCATGATATCAGCATTCTCTGTGTTCGCTAGCCAGGACGTTTGATCAGATGTAAGACGGTGAGCGTGCGAAAAATCCTCAAGGAACAGCGTTTTTCCTTCCATGGGTAACGTGAACATCATGTAAACCGCCGATGGGGAGGCTGCGAGCGCCTTAACGAGCAAGTGAATCGGTGCACGTTCAGAAACATCATCTTTTTTCTGTAGATCATGAATCAAATAGAGTAAAGGCGACGCCCCATCATGCCTCAGCGTGCCTGCAGACCTCTCTTGAGTAAACGCCCTAGCCAATGCGACTGGGTCAGCAGCAACAAGCTTCGATAACAGTGCGACACATGACGTTGTATCCAGATCGTGATCAACCATAGCAACCAACGCATGCACCAGCATCATAACGCCGTTTTGATTACTCTGTGGGCCTTCGTTTATTTTTTTTGTCAACGCGGAGATCATCTGCGATGAATCGGTCTGAAGTAACATCTCTGTGAAAGCCACTACATGCTGCACAAACTCATCATTGTGCTTGGTGTAAGAGGCCGTCACAAGACCCGTTAATATAATTTGAAGCGCATTGAACGAACGATAAGGTCCGGCCCCAATGGGGCTGAATAAGGACTCGGCTAATTCTGTAGGATGAGTTTTATTAACGTGGGCAAATACTCGACACAAGACACCTGCCCCAGAGGCGTTGTCTTCGGACATACCCTTCAGTGCACAAGCAAGCACATAGACAATGCTTTTCCCTCTAAACGGACCATCGCTAATTCGCTCTGTCAGCGCGCTTCCAATAATTCGAGGTGATGCTTCCATGCATTTCTCTAACAGAGCAACAATAATACCTGTCGCTGATTGATTATGCGATTCACTTGCTGCCTGTAACAACGCCCTAGCAAGTACCAGCAGGGCATTTTTTCCTTCTTCACCGCCTTCGTTAACCGTCTTGACCAAACCCCGAGCAACAGTGTCGCCATTATGGTCTAACAAGGCAGAAAAAATAAGACTGATGGAAACAATGACAGAGTACGTTTTATAATTAAACGTCCCTGAATAGAGCTCGTTTAACCACGCATACGTTGTATTTTGCCCTTTCAATTCACCCGTTGTGATGGTTTGGTTCAGCAGAGAAATCAATGCGCTAGGGTCTTGTATAGATAACCTAGAAATACCCGAGCTAATTCTAATCATGGCCTCAAGATGATGTCCTTCAACTGACGTATGAAGCGCTCGTGTCAACCAGCCCAGCATTTTCGTTTGTTCAATGTGCGACAGGGGAGCAGTACCCATGCGTTGCTCCAGTTGCCTCAGCAGCTGGTCAACCGATCCGGGTAAATGAAAGTCCATTGAATCAAATGCGTCTGTTACCCCTTTTTTAGGGGGGACACCTGATGCATCTTTTTGGCCGAGGACACCCAACATGACTTCACTCCAAACACAACCAATTATACTATGTATTATATGCTCATAGTGAGTCAATAATCAACTCAATAAGATGAATAAGCTCAATTAACGCAAGACAAAAGAGCGTCAGGCAAAAAAGCCTCAGAAAAATGTTGGAGCTCGATAGAAATGTCACACTCTAGCACTCAATAGAAATGTCACGTATGATAAAATATAGTACAAAAACATAATGCTATAAAAACAAACTATAATTATTTTTACGATACAGCCGGAAGCGGCGATGATCGTAACGAGATAAAGGCACGAGAGTCGTGCCTTTATACCAATAACATCTCGTTTAAAAATACTTTG
>CANISA010000204.1 GCA_947470005.1 Legionellaceae bacterium
CATTCGTTCAGGCCAGCAAATGCAAGTGGCTCAGATGCCTCAAGTAGGCGTATCTAATCCAGCCCCACTTCAAGCTACGGCAGGCCCTGATTTCCTAGGCGCGGTAACTGCACAAGGCCAATTCAATCAAGGGTTGTACGGCGCTCAATCAGGCGCAGCAGGTCAAACTAATGCCGCGCTTATAGGTGCTGGTGGAGCTATTGGAGGGGCTATATTTTAATGACTCGGCTTGAGGGTCATTTTCTATCTTGCTTTTTTGAACCTAGTATTGGTGCTTGGGAATCAGATCAGTATAAGGTTTTGGCTTTTTTAGATCAGAACACTATCCGTTTGGATATTGAAAAGCTCGATAAGACTGACGGGTTATCATGGGATGATATGCGCCAGATAAAAAATGATTGCGGGTATCAACACTTTGATGCGGTTGAATTTTACCCTAGGGAACAAGATGTGATTAATACTGGCAATGTCAGGCACATCTATTTATATAGTACACTTTTACCTCTTATAAGAAGGGTATCTTAACATGAACTCACCTAACCCTTACATGCAACCTGCGCCAGTAGTTATGCCAAATCCTATATTTAGCCCTACAGGTACGGCTCAAATGCAACAGCCAATGCAAGGGCAAATGAACGCGCCCCAGCAAGACCTTAATCAACTGTCGCCTGAAGCGTTAGGTTCAGCATTGCAGAATTATTCTGCTAATGACCAAAATATGCCTATTAAAGATCGCGATCATAAAGATAACTTAATGGATCGTATAGACCAAGCATCTAAAATCTATGATGACTATCAGAGTGGAGGAATGGACAAGGCTTTAGGTGGAATGTTAGGGCCTAAATCGTACGCTAATGTAAAGCCTATGACTGATAAATTAGCTTCTTATGGCAACGCTATTGGTAACGCTGCGGGATCAGCTTATAAAAGCGGTGCATCTTCATTAGCGGGGTTATTTAAGTAATGGCTGGTTTATTTGAAGAAGAAATTTTAGGCGCGCAACAGCAAAGAGATTTAGCGCGTAAGTTACGCGATACTGAAGTACCGTCTACAGGTCACATGATTGGCGATTGGTACGTTGCACCTACGGTAGCGCAACAGCTATCTGCTGTGCTTAAACAAGGCATAGGCGCGTATAAAGAAAACCAAGCAGAAGATGAAATTAAAGGCTTGAAACAAGAAAGAGCGCGATCATCAGCAGACGCATTTAGTCAAATGGGTATGCAAGCGCCTTCTGGATTGTTAGCTGAAGCTGGAACACCTGCACAAAAGCCTTCTATAATGGATAGGATAGGGGCAGCGCTTACCTTTAATGCTCAACCTAAAGGCACTCCAGCGCAACCTTATCAACAAACTATAGCTCAAAATGTAACTGCCCCGCAGTCTGACGCTGCGCTGCTTAGTTTAATGAGTTCTAATCCTGAATTAGGCGCAGGCGCTATAGGCCTAAGTAACACTAGAGCGGTTAGAGAAGCTACAGCTACAGAAAAAGCATATCAGCATCAAAAAGATAAAACTGAACAAGATTGGAACGTAAAGAAATTCAACCAACAACAAGCTTTTCAAGAAGCTCAACGTGAACAAGATAGAGCGTTAAAAGAATCAATGGCGCAATTAGCGTTAAGTAATCGCCAACCTCCTCAAGGTTCTATAGTTGAAGTTATTGATCCTAATGATCCTACTAGGATGATTAAAATGAATACGCTTACGCGTGAAGTTTACGGTACAAGCGGTTCAATTCCTAAAGTTGCGGCTGTAGCACCTGAGGTATCTGATGCTAATGCGGCTAAAGATACAGCTAATTATTTAAGAACTAAGTATGTAACCAAAGATGCAAATGGGCAACCTGTAGATACTGTTGAAAATCTTATTAAAGGTTCTACAAGTGGGGGGCTGCAACAAACTGCCGCTGATGCGTATGAATACCTTACAGGAAAAGGAACACCGGGCGCAGAAAACATAGCTCAGTTAAAAACGGTAGCTAACGATATTACGCTTAATACTTTAAAAGGTAAGCTAGGTGCAGGTATATCTAACGCTGATAGGGATTTTTTACAAGCTAAATTAGGGGATATTGGCAATCCTAAACTAGCTAGTAATGTACGATTAGCCGCATGGAAAGAATACAAAGATGGCGTTGCAGCTATAGCTAACGGAGGCCGAGCAGATATGCCTCAAGGTCAAGCTCCTGAAGCTACGCAACCTCAAGCTCCAGCTCCAGCGGATACAGGTGGGTTCTCTATTAGGGCAATACCATGAGCAGTTTTGAAGTTACCGCTCCTGATGGCAAATTATACGCTGTCGATGCGCCTGAAGGTGCAACCCAAGAACAAGCCTTAGAACATTTTAAAGCTAATTGGAAACCTGAAGAAAATCCTGTAGTTGAATACGGTAAAGACGTTTTAGGTAACGTCAGTAATTTGTATGCGGGCATCGCTAAAGGCGCTGTCCGACCTTTACAAATGTTAGGTGAATATGTAGCGCCTGAAACTACTGAACAAGTATCCCAGTACGCTAAAAATAAACTGACTGATGCCGGATTTGATCCTGAGTCTACCCCTTATCAAGTCGGTACATTAGCTGGCGAAACAGCCATTACTGCGCCTGTTGGCGATGTGTTAGCCAAAGGCGCTCAAGCACTTAAAGCTTCACCTGCAATAGTTAGAGCTATAGCAACAGGTGGCACTGAAATGGGTAAGTTTGGCAAAGGTGAAAAGCTTGCCGCTATCGGACGCGGGATTATAGGTGGAGGACTTACTGGCGGTGCAAGCGAAGCGTTACTTCATCCTGAAGATATAGCTACTGGAACTGCTGTAGGCGCATTTGCGCCTCATGTATTAGGAATATTAGGCACAGGTGCTACTAAAGGCTACGATTTGCTAAAAGGTAAATTAGCTGACGTAAACGCTGGAAAAATAGCCCGTCAAGTGCTAGGGGGAAACCTACCTGCGACTAGAGAAGCGTTGCTTAACGCGCCTCAAGATTTGACAGCCGCTCAAGCAGCATACGGTAAAGCTACACCTGCTTTTGCTTCACTTGAAGGATTAGCAAGCAGCACTCGTGGTGAGCCTTACCTTGCTAAAGATTTAGCTTCTCAAGCTGAAAATAGAAGGGTTATGCAAGTCATTACCCCCAATTTAGAAAACGCTGCGGCTAATGAAACTCAAGTTATTGCTAACCGAACAGGTCAATTAACTCGAGGGCAAGACGTTTTAGATAGGTCTTTAGCTAATCAAGTACGCGGATTTGAAGCGGGTACATCTAAAGGTATATCTCAAGTACCTCACGGTGAAGTTTTAGCTGCACAAAAGAACGCGTTAGAAAAAGGCGCTTCAAATGCCGTTAAGCCTTTGTATGTTGCCGCTTTTGAATTAGCGCCTCAAAAATTTGATGTTGCTAA
>CANISA010000205.1 GCA_947470005.1 Legionellaceae bacterium
CTTTAAATGTATCAAATTTCTCATAATATTTGTTATAAAGTACCTTCTTTTTCATAAAATTCCAAAGCCGTTCAATTAAGTTCAAATTAGGTGAACATGAAGGCAAAAATACACAAGTTGATTTTATGTTCTATAATTAAATTCAAGTTGCACTTAAAAGGGATATTTTAATGATGCCCGATACTGATGCTTGGAATACTTCAACAGTAAATATTTTAAGTCGAATGAAGCAAAATCCACCTACACCAACGGGTATATCTATATCTGATTTAAAATACACGATCTTAGAGAGTGAATATGTATATCGCAATGCAGAGGAGTTAGCGGAGTTGCATTCGTGTGATCCGAGTAAACTGGTGAATAGTTATGTGGCGTTTAAGCCTGCGCGATTGGCTTTACACGAAGCGATTGTTGCTGTTGTAACGACAGTTCAGGTGGAAGCTGAAGCGGAAATGCAAACGATCGTCGCGCGTGTTCATCAATCAGTTTTAGATACTCTGGATACGTTAGGTCTGGATATGGAAAGAAACGATATTAAGGAGAAGGTGACTCGTTCGGTTGATGCTTACCTGTTAAATCCAGACACGCCCCAATCGATTGAAAACAAGTTGATTGTAGATCGTTGTATACAGGTTCGATCGAGGACGGATGGGTATGTGTTTGGTCAGTATAAAGCGGGTTACACGGAACGGGATGCAATGATTGCATTAGCAACGGATAGTTTGTTTTCAACCATTGCGACCGAGCGAATAAAAGCAGTTGTTACTGCTAAAATTAAAGAAGATCCTGCGATTCAACGAATCACGATTCCAGAACAATCAAAGCGGACAACGTTATTGGTTACAGGGGGAATATCATCAGGGAAAGGTTCCTCTGTTTCTACCATGAAGTTTTCTGCAGAACGTGAAGGCGTCTCATGGCGAAATATTGCAAAGATCAATGGAGATAGCTTAAAACCACTCTTACTTGAACCAAATACTGGAAAAGTTAAGCCCGAATTATACTCCCAATTGGCTCAGGAAGAGGCCTCACTGTTGACGAAGATAAAAATAAAAGGCGCGTTACGTGACATGATTCGTAATGAAAAAGCACCTCATATGTTCTTTGATCAGACCCGGATTGAGGATGATGCAAAATGGGGTATAGAACATGGTGGACAAGTGATAGGCCTCATTGTTTCAACCGATATAGAGCGTGCAATCCCTTGGGCAAGCGCTCGAGGAATTGAGACGGGAAGATATGAAGCGACACAAAATATTATTAATAATCATAAAGCTGTTGCAGAGGAGCTTATGACCGTATTTGTCCCGTTAGCAGGCCAACTTGCCCAATTTACATTGGTCGATAATAATGTTCCACGAGGCACTAATCCTATTGTGGTGATGACCGTGGATACAACCCATAGGAGCATTGTGGTTTTGGATGAAGCTAAACTTGGGGAGTTCACGAAAAAATGCAACATAAATCCCGGCGCAATAAATGCCGAACAATTATATACAAGGTCAAAAACTAAAGAGAGTTATCTCACGGATTTGATCGCAAAAACGGGTTATACTGTGGATGTTCCATCCATTGCACCGGAGATTACGGTAGTCTCACCTCCGGAAGTTGACCCAGCCAGTAATCAACCCCTGAACGTCAAATAGGAGCCTGTGATGAATAGTATGTTTGTAAAGCCATTGACTAAAGAACAGCTGGAAGAACAGCAAAAATTTATAGATGACTACAATAAGAACGAGCGAGCACTGGGGAACGTACCAGAAAATCCGCTAACAGGAGAGGTGCTCAGGCAGATTGTACGTGATAAAAAACAAGAGGCGCTGGTCAAACCTTCAGGGCCTAAATAATTGGCGTGTCTGATTGCGTTTGATCCCGGAGCGGCAGCGCCTGTTTATGCCATCGCTCAATCACTCGGGGTTAAGATGATCCCTGTTCAGGGCGTAGAAGAAGAACAAAACAACTCCATGAAAAAAGACTACTCGGCAAGAAAATGATCAATCATTTGTCGTGCAATGCTATACGGAGGGGGAATCAAGGGTAGATTTTTCTTATTAAACCATTGTGCATCTTCGATTTCAGTGGGATTGATGCAAATTTCGCCGCTGGCGTACTCGGCTTGAAACCCGAGCATGAATGAATTGGGGAACGGCCAGGCTTGGCTGCCAAAATAGCGGATATTTTTTACCTGAAGACCCACTTCTTCGTCCACTTCTCGGGCAATTGTCTCTTCGCAACTTTCGCTCGCATCGACAAATCCGGCCAACGTGCTGTACATGCCGGGCTCAAAATGAGGCGAGCGGCCTAATAAAATGAGATCATTGCGCCGAATGAGCACAATGATCGCGGGTGATGTTGATGGATAAATTATGGCACTGCAGCCATCGCAGAGTTTGCATATTTCCAAGGGACTTAAATGCGTAGGGCCTCCGCAATGGCCGCAAAATAAGCTGGTACGATGCCAGGTGAGCAATTGTTTGGCACGACACAGGAGCTTGCTTAGTCTTGCATCCGTGGTGGTGACTAATAGGTCACGCGCTGGAATCAGCATAAAATCAGGGTGATCAGTCATTTGTTCTGGATGAACGTGAACGGCGTGAATTTGTTTGTTATCAAAGGGTCCTAAGCAAAGCAGGTTGCTTGTGTCGTCAAAGTCGACGGGTGGTAAATTCATGGAGCTAAGCGGCAGTATAAATTGCTTACTCGTGCGTTGCAGGAGCAATTGATCGCCATGAAAAAACAACCCGTAATCGCTATTGCTCGCATTCAAGACGGGATTACTCACCGAGATCGCACATGGAGACGGCATGGTAGCCCGCGTCGACGTGGAGCACTTCACCGGTGATGCCAGAGGCTAAGTCTGAGCATAAAAAGGCTGCCGCAGTCCCTACTTCGTCTGCCGTGATGTTTCGTTTTAATGGCGTAATGGCAGCGTAGGCATTTTGTATTTTTCTAAAATCTTTGATGCCTGCAGCGGCCAGGGTTTTAATCGGTCCGGCTGAGATGGCATTGATGCGAAGGCCTCGGGGGCCCAGGCTTGCAGCAAGGTAACGGACAGCCGCTTCCAGGCTCGCTTTTGCAATGCCCATGGTGTTGTAGTTCGGGACGGCTTTTTCTGCGCCAAAGTAACTCAATGTGATCAGAGAACCTTGTGTGCCTTCCATCATGGGCAATGCAGCTTTGGCTAAGGCGACCAGGCTGTAGGCACTGATATCATGGGCAATTCGAAAGCCTTCTCGGTTCGCTTGTTCAACAAAATCCCCGCCGATTTGATCGGCCGGCGCATAGGCCACAGAGTGTACGACGATGTCGAGTGTGTCCCAGTGTTCGCGCAAATGATCGAACGTTTGTGTAATCGCTTCATCGTAGGCGACATCACAAGGGAAGGTAA
>CANISA010000206.1 GCA_947470005.1 Legionellaceae bacterium
ATCAACGAGGCTGGTTATTCATATCAAGCAACGGTGAGCAACACAAAGCGTTAAAACCGTTAATTTCCATGTGGATTGCTATGGCGTCCATGACCTTGTTGAGCTTACCAGAAGACAGTAACCGACGTATTTGGTTCATCTGCGATGAGCTACCCAGTTTGCATAAATTACCAATGTTGGGTGAAACCATAGCAGAAGTGCGCAAGTTCGGTGGATGTTTTTTATTAGGCATGCAAAGTTTTGCACAATTGGAAAAAGTATATGGCCGCAGTGGCGCGGCTGAAATCTTTGACTTACTCAACACCCGTGCTTTTTTTGCAAGCCCAAGCAGTCAAATGGCGCAATTGGTGTCCAAAGAGTTAGGTGATGAAGAAGTCGAGGATACGCGTGAGAACTACTCCTATGGCGCCAATTCCATTCGTGATGGGATTTCGATTGGCAAAAATCGTCTGACACGTCCCATTGTGACTTACCCCGAAATTATGAGTATGGATGCCTTAAGTTGTTATGTGCGGCTACCTGGCGCCTATCCGATTACCAAATTGCAATTGCAGTACCAAAAGCGAGATATCAAGGCGCCAGGATTTGTGCAACGCGACATGGTAGTCCCCGCGGACAGCCTTGTAATAGGAGGCAGCACGCGCTCACCTGATGCAACCTCTTCAACCGATGTGGATCTGCATACCAAGCCTAAACGCACAAAAAAACAGAAATATGAAGCCGATCCATTGTTCACCTAAAGGAGTCGAACATGTTAAGCCTACAAATCAAACCGATTAACAATGCCAAAGATGCGTCACATTATTATTTTTCGAAGGATAATTATTATTTTACCAGTGAATTAAGTACTCAATGGCAGGGGGAATCATCCCTTCGATTAGGGCTTGAAGGAAGTGTGAAGCAAGATGAGCTCATACAAGTATTAAGTGGCACTTTACCAAATGGATCGGTAATTGGTCGACAAACGGCAGAAGGTGAGCTTAAACATCGGGGCGGTTATGATTTAACCTTTTCTGCACCGAAGTCGGTGTCTTATTTAGCCTTGGTAGGCGGTCACAAGGAGTTGATTGATATTCATAACCAAGCTGTCTCTAAAGTATTAGTGACCATCGAGCAACATGCCGCTGAAGCCCGGAAACAAGGCAAGACTGGCATGGCGTATGAAAAAACGGATAATTTAAGTTTTGCGACGATTAATCACGACACGTCACGCGAACGCGATCCTCATTTGCATACCCATGCTTTATTGATGAATTTAACCGAGCGAAGTGACGGAAAATGGCGAGCACTGGCCTCAGACATCAGCCGGAATCATGGCACGATGGAATGGGTAATGGATAACAAGATTTTCCTAGGACTGATTTATCGCTCTGAACTCGCTATGGGTTTAAAAGAAATGGGTCTTGAGGTTTTGCATACGGGCGATCAGCATGGGCTGTTTGAAATTAAGCATTTCAATGCCGATTTATTGACCTTTGTATCGAAACGCCGCACCCAGATTGAAGACAGGGTATCAACCATGCAGTTTGATACGGTGAAAGCTTATGATAGGGCAACGCTGGATACGCGAAAATCAAAGCAGGTGAGCAACAGTGATGAATTACAGCAACATTGGCGACAAGAAAGTGCATTATTTGGTGTCAATCCTGATTCGTATTTGAGGGAATTGCAAACAATGACCTTGGCGTCACGAGAAGCAGGTCTAGGCGTCAATACATCTGGACATGCTAAAGAAGCCGTGCAAGATGCGATGGTGCATTTGGCAGAAGGCAGACTATCGTTTGGGTTTAATGAGTTGTTGCAAGCAAGCCTTCAATTGTCCATCGGTGAATGTGGCTTGGATGCCTTGGTGCAGGAAATTGAATTGGCAGTTCAATCGAAAACACTCATCGCGTTGGATGCGAAAGAGAATCAATTTACAACGGCAGCCCTCATTGAGCAGGAACGAGCGCTGGTTCATAAACTGGGAACTATGCGAGCACAACAACGTGGGATCCCTGCTGATAAGTCGCATGTTGAAACACTCACGACGAATGATTCCATGCAAAAAGCGGTTGTCCAAGCGCTCTATCAAAAAGAGGCCGTGGTTCGGATTCGTCAAGACAGTGCTACTTCGCGTGAGTTATTGAGCGCCCTAATCCATTATGGCGAAACATCTAAACGAGTACAGGTTTTAACCCCTACACGTGGGTTGGCTAACACCATCAATGATTCCACGCATAAAACACCACAATCATTATGGCAATGGCTAGCGGCTATCGGCAAACCGGAGATAGCACAAACACTCACTCGTTTTAATCAATCGCATCAAGACGATCATCGATTGCCTTTTTTCTCTCGCAAAAAAGAACGCGAGCTTTTCATTGTGGACGATGTGCAGCGCGTGTCACCGAAAGAATTAGAACAATTCTTAGATATTGCCTCTCGACGAGACGCAAAAATCATTTTGCTTGAAAAGCCCATGGGACTGCAGGGCATGTATAGTGATGTATCAACGCTGATGGATAAAGCGCGAGTGAAAACGTTTGAGGTCACTCATGCAACTAAGGCGGCCATATCTGTTCAGTTACTTGAACAAAAAAATAATGATGAGCGGTTACTGGCAAGTGCTAAGCATTATGCAAACTGGGATGTGTCTACTCGGCGTGACAGTCATGTGTTGACCGCTTCAAAAGCAGAGGCCGTGCTGCTTAACCAGCTTATTCGAGAGCAATTAAAAAATCAGGGTGAGTTGTCCCATCAGGAAAAAACCATCCAAACATTAAGCCCTGTTTATTTAACCGACGTTGAAAAGAAACGGGCTAAAAGTTATCAGCCAGGATGGGTCATTTTTCAATCGACCAACAGTGAAATGAAAAAGCTTACTGTTTTGTCCGTTTGCGAACAAGAAAATCGTTTAATGGTAGTGGATAGGGACGGTGTATCAAACAGATTGTTTGTAAGCCACATGGATCGTAAGATACAAGTGTATGAGCCCCAATCGTTAACCATCGCAAAAGGCGATTGGTTGATGGCAACGGGTAGATTGGATGGCTTGAAAGCAGGAAGTGCCGTTGAGGTTGCTGCCTTGACGCACCATGGTATGACTTTAAAGTCAGGTAAACGCACGCATCATTGTTTCTTTGCAGAGCACGAGCAGTTACCGCTGATGCATCGCTATGCTAAAAGTTTACATACGCATGACATGACGATAAAACCGCAAACCTTGCTCACATTGCCTGCGTATGCGTTGCGAAAAAACACGTTATCCGTTGTCATGGAAAGCAGTCAGACGCAATTAACCATTGTGACGGATGATGTGGCAAAAGCACAACATTATGCTAAACGTATTCGTGAAAACACCACCGTCATCGATTTAACGCTATTAGCTGCAGGTAAGCTCAATCC
>CANISA010000207.1 GCA_947470005.1 Legionellaceae bacterium
CTTATGCTGTTTCAACTGAACTGCATCATCGCGTCGTTGTGGGGACCGCGATTGCGTTCACGAACATGGCTTCGATTTTTGTGGGGGCGTCGTTGCAACCGCTGGTTGGGGGCTTGGTGGATTATGTTTCTGGACCACGGGGTTATCATGTGGATACATTGTTGTTGTCTGATTTTAGATTTGGCTTGCAGTTACTGCCGCTGTGTTCGTTAGTCGCGTTCATTCTGGCTTGCTTGGTGAAAGAGACGTATTGTCATCCCATGCAAAAATAACGCTAACGGCCTGTTCACACCGCCGGATTCTCGTGGTCTAATAAAGACCTGCTTGAGAGGACGGTTGGTCTTACTCACAAAAGCGACGATTAATACGGAGAAATGAATGAAAAAAATAGTAGGGTCGGTGGTTACGCTGGCCGCTTTGGTTCTTGGTAGCTACTATGGCACTGGATTGGTTACCGAGCGCACACTCAAGAAAAACATGGACAGAATCAATCAATCGAGTGGTTTGTCTGTTGAAATGACAAGCTATCATCGCGGATTATTTACATCGAAAGCACAATTGACGTGGCAGTTGCAAACGCCTGAGCGTCTCATTAAAACCCCAGACGGTAAATCGACGGTTGAACCATCGAAAACAATCACGATTGATATGCCGATTGCCATTTATCATGGCCCCGTTATCATCGCCGCAGATGGCGTTCATTTTGGATTGGGTTATGCCAGCAGTCAGTTAACACTGCCTGAGGATTACAAGGCTAAATTTGCAGAGTATTTCAGTTCGGAGTCGATTATTCCAACGTTGGACCTGAATCTTTCTGTGTCATATTTGAACGAAACTCACGTGCACGTTAACATGCCTGCGTTTCGTTTAATCAGCAAGCAAGATAAGAGCCAGTTTGAATGGTTAGGGATGACAAGCGATCACAGTATTTCTCCGACCATGAGTCATGTTGATGGCAGCCTGACAGTTAATGGGATCCGCTTCACGAAAGATGATCGTATCGCCGTTTTAGACAAAGTTAAGTTGGCGTACGACTTAAATCAATCGTTAGCAGGTTTATATTTAGGCAAAGGGAACATCGACGTACCTTCTTTGGTTGTGACTCAAGAGGGGCATCCACGGTTCGAAGTCATTGCATTCCAGGCGACGTCAAGCAGTGACGTGGTTGATGCATTGTTCGGTTCATCGTTTCAAGCCTCGTTTGATAAAGTATTGTTTCATGATAAAACGTATGGCCCAGGTCAACTCGTTCTTTCCATTAAGAATTTAGATGCAGCTGTTTTGGCCGATCTTAATGAGCGAGCGAATCAAATGCAGCAGGGCACAGAGGCAGAGCGTCAACAGGCGATGCTTACGTTGTTGCCTGAGCTACCTAAGTTATTGGGTCAAGGGGCGATGATTGAACTTTCTGAGCTTCATGTTGTGATGCCGGATGGCGCAGTTGATGGGTCGTTACGTGTGACGTTGCCTAAAGGGGATGCAGGCAATCCCTTCCAGTTGATTCAAAAAATAGAGGGTGAAAGCAAAGTAAAAGTTCCTGCCACGCTGTTGAAAAATTTGTTGGTACATTCAGAGAAGCAGAGACTTGTGTTACAATCGACACCACCCGAGCAACAGGCCTCTACGCAACAAGATACGCCTGTGCAAGCAGCAGCGCCAACGCCAGTGGCGCCTCCGGTCGCAGCACCAGCAGCAATGCCTCTCCAACCACAAGAGCCAAGTCAAGCGATTGTTGTTTCAGCGCCTGTTTCTGCCCCTGATCTTGATCAGCTGGCGGTCGTCGAGGCAGACAAAAAAATAGCTGCTTTACTTAAAGCGGGTGCGTTGGTTGAAGATGGTGGCGACTACGTGGTTGACGTCAAACTTACCGCCGGTCGTTTTTCGGTGAATGGACATCCTTTTAATTCAGGTATGCTTCAATTTTGACTGATTGCATCCCGCTCAAGTGAGCGGGATGCTTCGTATGTTTAGGAATGGCTTGCGCCGTTAACTTATTATTTTAGAAAGAAGGACTCACATCGTGATAACAATCCATAATGAAACTGAAGAAAATTCGGCCTCTTTGGCGGCCAGTGTTACCCAGTCGGTACAAAAATATTTTTCTGAGCTGAAAGGTGCAGAGCCCGTTGATTTATATCAGTTTGTTCTTGAAGAAATCGAAACACCCTTGTTTCGTGCGGTCATGGAACATTGCAAATACAATCAATCTCGCGCAGCAATTATGTTAGGCATCAGTCGAGGAACGCTCCGAACGAAATTACGTCGTTATTTTGATGATAAATACGTCGGTTCGCGCGAATAATATTCCAAGTATCTTCCGTAATTTTCATGGTTTAAACACCGTTGGTGGGCACGCTGTGCTTTGCCCACCCTACATTCATGTCACTGAGCGTTAGGTTAATTCATGTCACTGAGCGTTAGGTTAAGCTCCGGCCATTTAATTTAGTTCTTGCTTGATTCAATTCTTCTTGCGCTTTTTGTAAATTAGATTCTTTTGTTTTGTAGTCCTGGATAACCTGCCGAGCCCAAAATCCTCTATAGGTAGATTGTATGGTTCGTGCTGAATCGTGTTGGATGGCGTTAAATTGCTCAATGATGCGGCTCACTTCGATTTTTTTGTGTGTTGGGTAATTAATTGCATAATAATGATTATGCCTCACCAGGCTAACCCCAGCGTTGACTAATCTGGCTCGTTGTTGGCGATTCAGATCAGAATACACATAGTTCGAGCTGGAATCAGGTCCTTTTGCAGCAGATAATTTTTTGCACAACACAATTTGAGGTGCTGCATCACGTTGGAGGCTAGAAATAAGGTGAGGCGGCATATCCTTTGTTTCCGTGAGTCGTTTGATGAGCGGCTCTTTGGATTGTCCCCATTTTTTATGAACAGAAATCCAACCACTACCATCTGTGTATGTTTTGATGATTTCACCCTTTGCTTGAGAAATTAAGGCTGCACTTTCAGCAAGATTAGCTAGAGGGCGCGCGATGAAATCAAAGGTCGTATGCAGGCGAACAGCATGAATGGAAAATTGTTTGATGTTTTCTTTGGTGGTAAACGAATCCAATACACTGTAAAAATCTGGCGCATGGACCGCGGCAGGTTCGTTGATTTGCTCCCCATTAAAACGTGAAATCATATCAGGCAAGCAGCTCAAGGTTAATGGTTTCGTCGGAACCGGGATAATGGGTGTGCCTGAAAATAAGCGTGTGACTTGGTCAATAAGGTGCTCTGGAGCTAAGATAGCAAGCCATTCTCGCTTTGCAAACGAGTGAACGGTTTTGATTTCTGTGATTCGATTGGCGTAAGGCATTTTTTGAGCCGTGATTAGACTTTTTCCTTCCGACTGATAAAACCCATCGCTGTCTGAACCAAA
>CANISA010000208.1 GCA_947470005.1 Legionellaceae bacterium
AATTTTAAGCTCGAATCATTGTAACCAGACTTGCGTGATAAACACTTGCATCGTCACAAAAATCTCGGGATAATCGACCTAATTATTTTCTTTTTCTGACTGACAGCAGCACACACGCCGCGAGCAGGATACACATAGGTGCTTCATGGAACAACAAATCACGCAATTTTTGCTTAATCACTGGGCGCTATGGCTCGCCTTATTTGGCATACTCGTGATCATGGCCATCAACGAGCTTATCACTAAAAAACGAAGCCCCAAAACATTATCCGTCTCCGCAGCAGTCGAATGCATGAATCACGAGCAAGCAGTGGTCATTGACTTGCGCGACAAAGAGATCTTTCGCGCAGGACACCTCATCGGGGCACTATGCATCTCCGCTGAAGAACTTCCTCGCCTGATCAAATACAAACAATCCCTACTGATTCTCGTGTGTCCTCGTGGTTTACAGTCGACAGCACTTGCGGTTAAATTACGCAAAGAAGGGTTCACTCAACCCATGGTATTGGGTGGAGGAATGAATGCCTGGCAGGCTGCACATTTGCCAGTGATCAAAGGGAAGAAAGGTTAACCGTCAATAAGGAACAATCAAATCATGACAAATGAAGCAACCGTAGCGCCACAAGCCGTTGAAGCGCAATTTATGATTCAGCGTATTTATATTAAAAATCTCTCGTTTGAAACGGTTAATACGCCCGCCTGTTTCCAACAGCAATGGGAACCCGAACTAGCACTGGATATCAATACTGCGCACACACAACTCGATAAAGGCATTTATGAAGTAGTGCTTTCAGTCACCGCTACCGTTAAAAACAAACAAGCCACAGCGTTCTTGATTGAAGTACAGCAAGCAGGTATTTTCACCATCAATGGTGCGCCAGAGCCTCAACTTGATCACTTGCTCGGCAGTTTCTGTCCTAGCATTCTCTTCCCCTATGCTCGCGAAGCCATCACCTCTGAAGTTCTTCGAGGAAGCTTTCCACAATTGGTCTTAGCACCCATTAATTTTGATGCCCTTTACATGCAGCAGCAACAAGCTAAACAACAACCAGCGATAGACCCCGCTGAGACAACCACGCATTAAGCCGATGAACGCATCAACGATTGCTATCTTAGGTGCGGGATCGTGGGGCACGGCTGTTGCCATTCATCTCGCAGAACAGGGGCATCGCGTTCTGCTGTGGGGACGTGACCCGCAGCAGATGGTTGCCTTTGAACGTCGTCGCGAAAACGTGCGCTACTTGCCTGGTGTTGTCTTTCCCGCAACACTCATTCCTCTTTCCTCTTTATCTTCATGCCTCGAGCAAGCTGAACACGTCATTATTGCCGTTCCCTCACATGCCTTTGCAAACGTCTTAACTGAATTACCCAAACCTACGCATGGCATAGCCTGGTTAACCAAAGGCGTTGACCCTACAAATCACGCATTGTTGAGTCAATTGGTCGCCAACCGCTGGGGCAGCACCTGTCCTATGGCGGTGATTTCAGGCCCCTCATTTGCTAATGAAGTAGCCCGCCATTTACCCACAGCACTTGTCGTGGCAGGCAACGACAGTGCCTACCTGCACACCATACGCCATCTCTTCTATCAAAAAACAATACGCGCTTATTTAAGTGATGACCTGGTTGGCGTTCAGCTGTGTGGTGCCGTTAAAAATGTACTCGCCATTGCGTGTGGCGTCAGCGATGGCTTGATGTATGGTGCGAATGCCAAGGCTGCCTTGATCACACGTGGTCTTGCTGAAATGACGCGGTTAGGCATCGCATGGGGGGCTCAACCCAGCACGTTCGTCGGATTAGCTGGCCTCGGAGATTTGGTGTTAACGTGCACCGACAATCAGTCACGTAACCGTCGATTTGGGCTTCTGTTAGGCCAAGGAAGCAGCATTCCTGACGCAGAACAGCTCATCGGTCAAGTCGTTGAAGGAAAATACAATGCGGAACAAGTCTGTGTATTGGCCGCTCAATGCCACGTTGAGTTACCGATATGCACGCAAGTCAATGCGCTCTTGCAAGGAAAATTGACCGCGAAACAGGCTGCAAAACGACTCATGGATCGTCCGCTGCGTCAGGAATAGTTACGCAACCTCAACAATCTCTTCCTCATTGAGTCCCCGGGCATACCGCCTCTCGCTCGCCTCAGACCATGCCTTACGTTCATCATCCAGCACGTGCGTGTCCAAGCCCTCGCTCAGTTTTTTTGCTGTATCGACCATGATGTGAAACCGCTCCATATCAATGGTGCTACTCCCTGACGTCTGCATAAACAAACACAATCCATGCACACTGAAGGCGCCAATGTTCTGCAAATCAAAAACGCCACTCGCGGTTGCTGTCGCCAAACTACAAAGAATAGGCCCTTGACCATTCGGATGTTGATGACGATGAAACAAATGGCCTTCTCCAAAACGCAAACCTGCTGAAAGAATGGTTTGCAACAACTCATACCCTGCCAATTGTCTGTTTTCTTTTGCAAGTAAAAAAATAACTAAAAAAACAGGATGCTCATGATCGGTGTTTGGTTTGGTGAAGGTGTGTTTTTCTAAATTCGGTTCTCCTGGGCTTTGTTTGTCTAAATTAAGCCCGCTCGCAGCGACCGTTTGATTGCGCCCCCCGTGTACACGAGGTGTCATCACAGGTTCATGCATCGCGGGTGTAGACTCGCGATTAATTTTTCGAACAGCAATGACCTCATCCATTTTTTCCACTTGCATGCCCACAGAAGGTTGTACACGCACAGGCACGTCCGTTTGGCGCCTCGTTTTCAATATACGAACGATAGCAACCACTACTCCAGTCAACAACAAAACATTGAGGATCAGACTCCAATTGGCTTGCATCGCCTACTCCTATTCAATTTAGTCTAACAACATCACCGCACATCCTGTTATGATTCTATCTGTTAAAGCCCCCTTTAGGCAAGGAACGTGACACATGAAACCAACACAGGCTTTTCTGATTCCCCAGGCAGAATGGTACTATCACATACTGCCCGCGCTCTTCCATTGCCTGCTTGTTTTTTATCAACTTATGTTTAGAAGCGCCGTATCATTGAGACAGCCCATAGTCTATTATCACGCAGACAATCCTGAGCGTAAATTAAGTGCACTATTAGACCAGCGCGTGTTTGGGTACGTAACGTTTAATTTGCTCTGCAAACTGACGCAAGACCTCAAGACCTGAGTCTTCCGCTTGCTTGCACCAATGCTGCAACGCTTCAATCAGTTCTTTTTGAGAAGCCGCTGTTTTTAACCAAACATTTTGCAACGATTGCCGGTAAGTGTACACCACATGTAACTGCTCATAACGTCCTAAAACAGCCATTAAGCGAGAATTTGCTCCAGGAGAGAG
>CANISA010000209.1 GCA_947470005.1 Legionellaceae bacterium
CGCGCTCGCTAAAGGCGCAAAAAAAGCAGGATGCTGGCTGAACACCGGCGAAGGGGGCGTGGCTCCTTACCATTTACAAGAAGGCTGCGATATCGTGGTTCAAATCGGCACCGCTAAATACGGCGTTCGCGATAGCAACGGGCATCTTTCTGATCAACGCTTAGAGGAATTAGGCGCTGAAGAAGTCGTTAAAATGTTTGAAATCAAGTTGAGCCAAGGCGCGAAACCCGGGAAAGGCGGTATTTTACCCGGGATCAAAGTAACCGAGGAGGTTGCCGCTATCCGCGGCATTCCCGTTCATGTCGATTCCATAAGCCCCAACAGGCACCCAGACATCAGTAACGTTGACGAACTGCTCAACATGATTGAACATATTCGCAAATTAACAGGAAAGCCGGTGGGGTGTAAATTCGTCTTAGGCAGTTACGAATGGTTACATGAATTATGCCTAGCCATCCATCAACGTGGGGTTCAATTCGCCCCTGATTTTATTGCGCTTGATAGTTCCGACGGCGGAACAGGCGCTTCGCCACAAGGGCTCATGGACTACATGGGGATCCCCATTTCTGAGTCGCTTCCCAAGCTCGTTGACATCTTGGTCACTTATAATTTAAAAGAGCGCATCAAAATCATCGCGAGTGGTAAGCTGGTCACCCCGGCCTACATCGCCTGGGCGCTGTGTGCAGGTGCTGATTTTGTCAACTCAGCACGTGGATTTATGTTTGCTCTCGGCTGTATTCAAGCCATGAAATGCCACCAAAACACGTGCCCTACGGGAATAACCACACACAACCCGCGTCTGCAGCGCGGGCTCGTGATTGAAGACAAAGCAGAGCGAGTCTACCACTACGCTCAGAACATGCGGCATGAAGTTGAAGTCCTTTGCCATTCCTGTGGCGTCGATGAGCCACGTCAGTTGCAACGCAAACACGCGCGTATTGTCCGAGAAGACGGCTTTTCTGTTTCACTCGCCGATATCTTTCCCGATCAACACCCATTACCTGACTACACGTAAGGGCTCCATACCCATGAAAAAAATCCTGCCTGGCCTACTGTTTTATCTCGTTTGTTTACCCCTGTCGGCAACAAGCTTGCAACAAAATACCGACAGGCTCGTGAACCAAGTTGACCCCGCCATCAACATCAGTGCGCTGGTTCTCGACTTAAGCACTGGCGAAACCCTCTATGAGCGTAATCCGTCGCGTGTTTTAATTCCAGCAAGCAACATGAAGCTATTTTCTGATGCAGCAGCACTCCTGGTTTTAGGCCCTGACTATCGTTTTAAAAATCAGCTCAGCACGGATGCACCACACATGGAAAATGGCGTCTTGCAAGGCACCGTTTACTTGCATTTACCTGGCGACCCCTCCTTCACCACAGCAAACCTTGATTCACTCTTTGCCGAACTTCGACGATGGGATATTCATCAAATTCACGGAAATGTTGTCTTGGTGAGTAGTCACCGCTACGTCGACCCATACGCCCCGGGTTGGATGGCCGAAGACTTAACGTACAGTTACGGCGCACCGCTTGCACCGGTCATGCTTGATGAGAATCGCCTCACCGTAACCGTTAATCCCAGCTCAAAACCAGGAGCCCCTGCACTCGTTGAATTAAGCAACACAGACGGTAGCATTGCGGTAGAAAACCAAGTAAAAACCGCAAGCAAAGCCACGGGCTGCGGCCTAAGCTACACCATGGATGCTGAAAACCACCTCACGGTCCGTGGCTGCATTGGCGTTGGACAATGGGCCGCTATTCAACGAATGGCCGTGCGCAATCCGCTTCGATATACCCAGGCTCAAGTCAGGGCTCGACTGGCACACCTAGGCATCACGCTGAATGGACAAGTCGTTTTAGGTGCGGCCCCCAGCCAATCCTTACTGCTCGCGACACACCTGTCAAAGCCTATCTCTCAACTCATGGCTGACACCTTAAAACCGTCTGACAATTTATATGCCGATAGCCTCTATTTGCATGCTGCAAGCACCCTGCATGGGTCCCCTTTAAACTGGCCAGAGGCACAACCCGTGGTCAAAGCCTTTTTACAACAACAAACGGGTGTGTCATTTAATCAAGCCGTACTCACCGATGGGTCGGGTTTATCACGACATGATCGTCTCTCCGCAGCACAAACCGTCGGCTTATTGCAGTTCTTGCACGCACGCTTTCCTCTTGCCTACGAGTACATCGCGGCCTTACCCGTTGCCGGTCAAGATGGCACACTCCAAAAACGACTGAAAAAACCAACCCAACAAGGGCTGGTCCGCGCAAAAACAGGCTCCATGACCGGCGTGGTCAGTTTATCCGGCTATTTATACACCGCCAACGCCCACACGCTAGCCTTTGCCCTCTACATAAATAAAAAACCAGGCACAAGCCCCAACGTTTCCGGCCGTTATCGCTCATTAACAGACGGATTATGTGATTTCTTCTTGCGACAAAAACCAGATAATGGCCGCGTAGCAAACCTTCCCAATGCGCACGCACGCGTCTCTTTCCAACAACGCCCAACGCAAGCAGAAGCGCAACGCAATAAACAAAGCAGATGGAGGCGCCTCGAATTAGCTGTTAAACAAGCGCTCAAAGGCCAACCCGTCACCGTGCTATTTCGAGGCGACCAACTCGTATTAAACGATCAAGCCATCAACGCAAGCAGCGTCTGGAGCGCCCTACAAAATGTAAACAAGAAATACCCGTTCTCAGTCGCCCTTCAAGGCCAATCCGCCCCCTCAGGCAACACAAGCATGCCACTGTTGCTTTGGATCAAAGGAAACAAATCAGCTGACTCAGGCGGACGAACGTGGACATTGCGGGATTCGGCGCTCTAGGATGAGATCTTAACCTGGCTCACTAAGACCAAAAAACAAACATCTTGTACTGTTAAATACTTGGCCGGCCATCTAGAATGACACATAATAATTCATCTGAGTTGATTTCAACACTGAATGAAGAGAAAGCGAGATGATTATTACGCTAAATGAATTGAATAACCCGCAATATAATTTATCAGAAGTCGCTCAAGTAGCCTTTATTGAACATTATTTCAATCCTTATTGAGGCAAGATTAATCTGTCCAAATTGATCAGAATATTGTGCGCACTTATGGGGGCGACATGGGCGACCCCACCCGCGCCAATGATTAGAATATTCCGTTTCATAGCCAGTACTCCTAATTGTCATAAACACTAGGGCCTGTTGACATTTGATCCCTCGCCGGCGACGTGCCGCGGTTTATCCGCGGCATCCAGGAGATGCTGACATAAAAAAAAACTTTAATTCGCACTGCAACCCATTGATAAATAATATCAAACTCGTAAAATTACGGTTCCTATACC
>CANISA010000210.1 GCA_947470005.1 Legionellaceae bacterium
TCATTATAAGATATGCATACTAGCATGGAACTCTATGCAAGCCATCATTGAACATTATTTCGAAGAGCGCCTTACTTTGAGCCCCGGAGATGGTGCGCCACCCGAATTGCGCCATGCCATTGACGAAACATTATCTTTACTAGATAGCGGTAAATTACGCGTTGCAGCCCATATTGAAAACGAATGGGTAGTAGACCAATGGCTAAAAAAAGCTATCTTACTGGCCTTTAGACTCTATCCCAATCAAGTCATTACGATGGGCGGTAACTCTTCTTGCTACGATAAAATTCCCTTAAAATACGAACACGTTACCAAACAAGAATTTCACGACCAAAACTCACGAATAGTGCCAGGTGCCATTGTGCGTTATGGTGCGTATATAGGTCAATCTGCCGTATTAATGCCGTGTTTTGTTAACATTGGTGCTTATATTGACGATGGTGCCATGATTGATACCTGGGCTACCGTGGGCTCTTGCGCGCAAATCGGTAAAAATGTACATCTCTCAGGCGGCGTAGGAATTGGCGGTGTTCTAGAGCCATTACAAGCCAATCCCACGATTATTGAGGACAATTGTTTTATTGGTGCACGCTCTGAAGTGGTTGAGGGCGTTATCGTTGAAAAAAACTCCGTTTTATCTATGGGTGTTTTTATTGGCCAAAGCACAAAGATTTATAATCGTATGACTGAAGAAATCACTTATGGCCGCGTTCCCGCCGGATCCGTCGTAGTACCAGGAAGTTTACCCGGCAAAAATGTAAATCTTTACTGCGCTGTTATTGTAAAACAAGTGGATGAACAAACCCGCTCAAAAACGAATATCAACGAATTATTACGAGACGTCGATTGGGACAAATCGCTGAGCACATAACAGCAATCTTAGAATCAATGATTGCTTGCCCCTCCCTTACGCCTGAAGATGCTGGCTGCCAAGCTCTGATGCTTGATTTTCTGCAAAAATTAGGTTTTCGCTGTCAAATATTCAATTGTCCTCCCGTCGCTAATTTTTATGCAGAATATGGAGAAGGCGATACGTTATTAGTATTTGCCGGACATACAGATGTGGTGCCCATCGGTGAACCCAGTCTATGGCATGCCAATCCTTTTACCCTAACTTTAAAAGATGATTACGTATATGGGCGAGGCGTAGCAGATATGAAAGGTAGTCTAGCCGCCATGTTAGTCACTGCTCAACGTTGGGTCGAACAACACACTAATTGCGGACGTTTGGGTTTTCTAATCACTTCTGGTGAAGAAGGTGACGATTATGCTTGCGGTACGCCCTACGTCATGGAGCGCTTATACAAACAAGGCAATAAAATCGATTTTTGTATTGTGGGAGAACCGTCTAGTACCCGCTATGTGGGCGATATGATCAAAATTGGTCGGCGTGGTTCTCTGTCTGGTAAACTTCAATTGCAAGGTAAGCAAGGACATGTTGCTTATCCGCATTTGGCCAAAAATCCCATTCACATGGCAGCCCCAGCTTTGGCAGAATTGAGCACTATTATTTGGGATCAAGGTTCAGAGCATTTTCCGCCTACCTCTTTACAAATTACGCATGTTCACGCTGGTGGCCAAGCAGGAAATATCATTCCCCAAGATCTCCACGTGCATTTTAATGTGCGCTTTTCGCCCAATCATACCGCAGAGAATTTAAAAAAACAGATTATGGACTGTTTTGCACGACATCAGCTTGAACCAACCATTGAATGGACCTTAAGTGGCAACCCATTTTTAACTCAGACAGGAAAGTTATTGGAAGCTTGTCAGAACGTCATTCGCAAACATACTATGCAAAGTCCCGAATGCTCAACAAGTGGCGGAACATCTGATGGTCGCTTTATTGCACCGTACGGAGTAGAAGTCGTTGAGTTAGGGCCCAGCAACCAAACCATCCATCAAATCAATGAATCGGTCGCTTTGGGTGATTTGGTTATATTGGCTAATCTATATTACGATATTGCTTGCGCGCTATTAAAGACCGAGTAGGCCCAACACCAGAGCTTCGTTGAGCCAAAGCCCAACCTAGGCAATCAACCGGCTATTACACTCTCTTCAACCGTCTCAACTCGAATAGGATCCTTAATCGACTCATCCACAACCTTCACTACGCATGCGTCTGACCACACATTCAAAGCGGTTTCAATCATATCGATCACGCTATAGAAAGGTAAAATCAAACCCATCAAGGTAATCGGTACCGACATGCTAGCTAATAAGCTCATGCTTAAGAAAAAGCAACCCATAGGAACCCCTGCATTACCAATAGCCGAAATAGTGGCAATCACCACCCACATCGCCATGGTAGTAAAGGACAGATGCACACCATGATTTTGGAGTAAATACACTACAGTTGCGAAAATAAATGCAGCGCATCCATTCATATTTAAACTGGTACACAAAGGCAACACAAAACGGCTAATTTCAGGCCTAACGTTCAACTTCGTTTCCGCGGTACTCATCGTCACAGGCAAAGTCCCAATTGACGATTTCGAAAAAAAGGCCAGCGACAAGGCCGGCATCATGCGCTTCATCATAGTAAATGGCGCAATGCCCTTCCATTTCAACCACAGCGGTAAAATAACCAGGCCTTGCACAACATTAGCAAGAACCACCACTAATAAATATTGTCCTAAGCCTTTCAGTTCCGCGCCTTGGCGGAATTGGATCACCGTTGTCGTAATAAAACCAAACAAACCAATAGGAATCACGACAATAACCCAACGCGTTAATACCATAAATAAACCATGCGCGCCTTTAAAAAACTGGGTAATTGTCTGTTTCGCGTCTTCATCGGGAATAAAGCGAATGGCAATCCCAAATACAATACCCAATAAGAGGACAGAGATAACCTTACTCTCCAAGAACGGAGAAAAAATATTAGTCGGAATCAAAGTGCCCAAATGTTCAAAATAATTCATTTGTTGAACAGGCGTCGACACTGCTGCATACACACTAGTCGTCATGGGTTCAGGAGAAATCAATAGATATAAAACAAAACTAACAGCGGCAGCAATAAAGGTGGTTGCCAACGTATAACAGAGTGTGCGCCGCCAAACCGTTTTCATCATGCCTTGCGAGCAGTAACTAGATAATGTCACAATGATGGACAGAGCAATAATCGGCAAGCTCATACATTTAAACACACGAATAAAGACATCAGCGATCACCAAACCCAACGATTTGAATAGCGCAATATCCGACATCCCGGCAAAAATCCCGAGGCCCACCATTAATAGATAAATAAATGGTGTACTCATAGATAAGGTTTTTTTCTGCTTACTCGGAACACACATAAAACGCCACACCTTATTTATACAA
>CANISA010000211.1 GCA_947470005.1 Legionellaceae bacterium
AAGCACCCCTGAAAAACAAAGGGCGGCTTCCTGATGGCAACCAAAACTAGGGTCTGTTGACATTTCAACAGACCCTAATGTTTCTATATTGATGTTTGTAAATTGACTCGTTGTTGGCATCCATTCGGCCTTAATCAGGGTTTAATTCTAAGCTACCCCAACAAAAATTGAAAATTTTTCTGAACCTCATCCAAATTAAACTTATTTAAAAAGAGCGAAAAACTCATCCACGCGCTAAGGGCCGCGAGATCGCGGAAGGGCGGCGGGAGATAAACGGGTGGAGCTAATCGCTTTTGGTCGCGTAATTGACATAAAAGCGGTAGATCATCAAGCACTAATTTTCCGGAAAAAAGTAACGGCACCACATCCACGCGGTGTTGGCTGATAGCAAATCGAATAAAATTGTAAATCAGCACCAACCCTTTGGCGTAGGACAAGTCTTTGGTGAAGGCACCTCCGGTCGGCGTGCTTCCGCGAAATAAACGTACGCTGTGATTATAACTGTCATCTTCATTCAAACCGCAGGTCATAAAATAACGGTATACATCGATGAAATTAGCCCCCTGGCTGATTTTATCCAATGCAATCACTCGATTTGTAATTTTTCGCATGCGACCAGGGTATGAAGAGAAGGTTACCACTTCGGTGAGTACCGCCAAGCCCTCTTGAATCACACTGCTGGAAGGAGAACCTTTGGAAAGAAACGAGCAATACGGCTGCATGGCTCCGTTAAGCGTCGTGCCCACGTGCACCCAGCCTTCGTGGACTTCAAGGTATCTCAGGTCGCGATCACTAAACATCGCGTTCTGACGTAATCGGATCGTATCCGCACCAGCTGAAGCATCGGCGACCATGCCATCACTCACCATCACCGTGACTTTGTCCTTATGGTGCTCAAAAAAAGAACCCAATCGAACCTCCAGCAAGGCTTGCGCCTCCTGCGAGGTATGGCGCTTTACATCCGCCTCCGACTGCAGCTGAACATCCAACTTAGTCAGTACATCAAACAACAACGCACCCATGGATGATAATTTGGGGCCCCCAGCGTAAAATACATCCCCCGGGCTACCATACAGCTCCATCGATAACTCACAAAAAATCGGCGTACCTCGCGAGGCGAGCATCTGCACTGCACGGATGTATTCGTCGCATTGGCGCTTAATCAGGCGTGTCTCAGCGGCATATTGACCGAGCTGATTTTGTGCATCACGCAAGATTGTTCGAAACTCTTCTATTTTTTCATCTTGCTCAAATGGCAACGGGTGATTTTGGTAATACGCCGTGTTCACCTCAGGCTGTACTTCGCCTTTGTTACGAAAGAACGCGTCTTTCACCGAATCATCCCACTTGATGCAGTCGAGAATACGAATCTGGCGTTGTGCCTCTATCATTCGCGTCGATAAGGCTTGAACGATCACTAACTCTGGGGCTTGCTCTGACTCTGACATACTCACATCCTATTTAATACGTCGAGGCACTAAACCTGAGGAGGCGATAAACTCACTTTTGTCACCGCATCAGGCGTGGGCAGATCATAAAAACCACTCATATTTGAGCCAGACAACGGCTTCGGTATCTCAAGACTCGGTCCATTTCGGCTCGCCGCATACAGCTGTTTGTTATTACTCAAATAGTGTGACGAACACGCCGTCAAACACAACACACACCCTATTAATACCCCTACCTTTTCCACAACTGCATCCTCTCTTACTTAAATCAACGCCAAGACGTGCAACGCATCGCCCAGCGCTTGATGATGAATAGGGCTTAACGAGGTCAATGGCAACCGCAGCTCATCCCTGATCAATCCCATTTTTGCCATAGCCCATTTTACAGGGATAGGGTTCGATTCCACAAACAATTGTTGATTTAAAGGACGAAGTTGCTCGTGTACCTGCAAACACAGCTCTCGGTTCCCATCAAGCCCCGCATCACATAACTTTGCCATGTGTTTAGGCACAACATTCGCGGTGACTGAAATAACGCCTCGCGCACCAGACAACATCCATTCGCTCGCCGTCAAGTCATCCCCACCATAGACATCTAGCCGACCCTCGCATCCACTGACGATCGCTTGTAACCGCGACAGCTGCCCGGTGGCTTCTTTGATGCCAATGATATTGGAAATACGTGAAAGACGCACCACGGTCTCCGGCAAGAGATCACACGCGGTCCGATGAGGTATATTATAGACAATGATGGGGAGGGGGACTGCCTGCGCTATTGCGCTGTAGTGTTGATAAAGCCCCTCTTGCGTCGGTTTAATGTATCCCGGCGTCATGATGAGTGCGGCGTGCGCGCCACACAACATCGCAAAACGCGTCAGCTCAATACAGTCTCGGGTTGCATTGGTCGCAGTCCCCGCAATCACGGCAATACGCGCGCGCGCCGCCTCAATGACTGTTTTGATGACCAAACATTTTTCATCATACGACAACGTGCCCGCCTCTCCCGTCGTCCCTGCGGCAACGATAGCATGGGTGCCCGCCTGTACATGAAAGTCAACCAACGCACGTAAACGTGCCAGATCAACCTCTCCATCGACCATGGGCGTCACCAAAGCAACCATACTCCCTCGAAACATGATGCTCCCTTCCTAAAAATTAAACACACGCGTCCATACTACTGGGAGACGCTTCTGTTCTCAAGCCTGTGCAGCATATATCCAAGCTACATGAGTTAATCAAGCCACTTTAAACCATATAGTACGCACAAAGATTATTTTTTGGCCTATCCTTAGGAGGACGATTAATCATTCACAAGGATGAATATCATGAAAAAAATCATGGCTACGATCTGTTTTTTAAGCGCAACAGCGCTCACTGGCTGTACATCAACTGAAGTGGGGACCGGCGTGGGCGCCGGGGCGGGTGCCGGATTAGGTTACGCTGTCAGCGGAGGATCGCCGCTTGGTACTGTCATTGGCGCAGGCGCAGGTGGATTACTTGGGTATGAAGTTGGGAAAAGCCAAGAACCACAACGTTATTATCGGAATGGGCGGTATTATTATCATTAATTAAGCACGAGATGTTTGTGGCATGTAAGTTTCCAACTGTACGTTGGAAACTTACTGTTAATACACAGACCCTAGCCATACCTTCTTAATGCAAGACTCAAAGATGAGTTTGGTGGCGTGTTTGTGCGAGTACGTGGCCTTAGTAAAATTATGGCGCACCTGATGTTTGGTATGTTGGCAATGACTGCCGATCAGTTGATGCGATTTACCACATAATACCATCCATCCTACGTCCCGCGACTTGTTCGCGGGATCCAGGGATCTGGCTCTGTAGCTGGATCTCTAGATTCCGCGAACAAGTCGCGG
>CANISA010000212.1 GCA_947470005.1 Legionellaceae bacterium
AATAACTGCGACAACACCAGGATTATATCCAAAAAATAAATTACCCATATGTGAAATGGCTACAATAATTGCCAATAAAAATCGATAAATTCCCATGCCAACAACTCAATCCACTATACTATCTCAATTAATATAAGGGGCTATGTTAGAGTGAGTCGCGCATAAGTGTCAAATATTGCACTCAGCACTTACTTCAACGAAGGTAGTGACTATGAGCAGTGTAAAGTTATCCGTATTCAACAAATCACAAGCGATGCCTGCTAATGATTCTAATGCGGCCTGTGCTGTTCTAAGTAATTCGAGATAGGTGTTACCCAGCCCCAAAAAAAACCTTAAGTCTGATTATTACTATAATCAGACTTAAGGGTGGGTGTTGAGTAGATCTGGCAGGTCACCCCAGCAAACTGGTAAATCGCATCAACTGATCGGCAGTCAATGCCAACATACCAAACATCAGGTGCGCCATAATAGCACCTTATAAAATCACTCCCATTTTTGAATTTTGCAAGTTCCTCAGGAGTATACAAATATTCCCAACCTAGCTATTCATCGACCCTTCTGGTTTAGAAGGCGTCTGAGAAGAGGCATCCTCATCAAGGAGCAGCATTTTTTTCTTCCGTGCGCGCTTATCTTGCACCATTTTGCTCCAGCCCAACGTCTCACCAACCGCATGATGTACATCAACAACAGCACCATGTTCCCTAGCTGACGTCTTGATTTTTAACCCTGGAACGCGAGCATACGTCGTCCCTTTTTTGGGCTTATTTTCTGCTTTCACGGCAATCTCATACTCCGACTCTAACACTTTAAATTGCGCTTCCAGTTGTCCCTTGGCTTCCTGTGCATTGCGCTTACCTGCCTGATATTTGACGAGGTAGGCCATCCCCATCGCAGCGACAACAGGAATCGTGACCAATAATCCTCCAGGTACAAAACTCCAAATAACAACCAGCACGGCTAGCGCAGTAGCCACCGTGAAATTAATCAAGATGTCATTTTTTCGTTTCTCATAATTCACATCATGACGTGCTTGCACCTGATTAATATTTAAGTCCGTCAATAAGGACTCCATTTTAGTTGAAGGCTCTATTTTTGAACGTGGATGAAGAATCAAGTAAACGGCCTCTTGAATCACAAACAAGAAAGAGGCTATAACCGATATGCTCGCGATAATAGGTCCTGTTGTTGCGGCAGCCAAAAACAATGCATAGCCTAACGCATTCATCGCAAAACCCGATAAAGCAAACAGTTTATGCTTGAAACGAAACCACACGGTGTCTTCTTCGTTTAATTCAGAGGGGATTTGTTTAAAAAAAAGATGAGGAAATAACGTATACACCAGAACTCCCAGGGTATAAAACAAGCTGACGGCGGGGATCAACAGTGCACCGGCAAGTAATTTTTGAATCATGGTCAGATCGACTGGAAAAATCAAGGGCAAAAGACCCGCTACAAAGACCAGTCCCACCATAAAGAGCATGCTTCGCCAGGTTAAACCAGCCGACTTATCCACCAACACCACAAACGCATCCAGCTCAATCGCTTGTTCACTGGGTGCTTTCGGTAGGTCACGTAATTCGTGAATTAAATCATCAACACTGATGGGTGCATTCTCATAACGACTTTGTTGAGCTGGCTTGATGTTAAGCCCATCCAATAGCTGCCTCACTGCCTGCTTAATACGAGGCGTTGAATTGATCTTCGTTGTTTTTAACTCGTAACTGAGTGAGACCGCCTCGGAAGGTTCTGCCCGCAGTTTATCCACCAGCGCGCGCGCCGAATAAGGGGTAGACAAATCTATTAATGCTTCTCGAAGTGAAACCATCGTCGGCCCGTTCCCAAAAACACTTACTCTAATTATAGGTTATTACCGATGAAACATATGTGTTTTTAAGCTATGATTGCATTTTTAAATGAATGACGGAGCCAAGTAATGAACGTGGGCCAAGATACCTTAGCAACACGACAACAATTGATTGTGGATGGAAAAGTCTACCACTATTATAGCCTCAAACTCGCCGAACAAACCCATTTTAAGGGGATAGCTCGCCTACCCTACTCCCTCAAGGTGTTATTTGAGAATTTATTACGGTTTGAAGATGGCTCTACCGTGACCACGGCAGACATTCAGGCACTTGCCGACTGGGTCAAAACAAAGCGTTCTCCTCATGAAATCGCTTACCGACCCGCGCGCGTGTTGATGCAAGATTTTACGGGTGTTCCGGCTGTTGTTGACTTGGCCGCTATGCGATCAGCTGTCCTAGAGATGAACGGAAACCCTGAGAAAATCTCGCCCTTGTCTCCGGTTGATCTCGTCATTGATCATTCCATCATGGTCGACCAATTCGCAACACCCAATGCCATGCAAATCAATACGGCCATTGAAATGACCCGCAACAACGAACGTTATGAATTTCTCCGTTGGGGGCAAACCGCGTTTACTAATTTTCAAGTGGTGCCTCCTGGCACTGGCATCTGCCACCAAGTCAACCTCGAGTACTTAGCAAAGACCGTTTGGCAAAGTGAACATGAAGGCCTCGCGTACGCCTACCCAGATACCTTGGTCGGAACAGACTCCCACACCACCATGATCAATGCCCTGGGCGTATTGGGTTGGGGCGTGGGAGGCATTGAGGCCGAAGCCGCCATGCTTGGTCAACCTGTATCCATGCTGATCCCAGAAGTCATTGGGTTTCAGTTCACCGGCACGTTGCAAGAAGGGATAACAGCAACGGACGTGGTGCTCACCGTCACACAAATGCTACGTAAAAAAGGGGTGGTGGGTAAATTTGTTGAATTCTACGGCCCAGGCCTCGCAGAACTAACCCTTGCTGATCGTGCCACCATTTCCAACATGGCACCAGAATACGGCGCAACATGCGGCTTTTTCCCGGTTGATCAAGAAACGTTACGTTATTTAAAACTAACGGGCCGTGATGAGCACACCTTGGCCTTGGTTGAGGCCTATACCAAGGCCCAAGGCCTCTGGTACGATGACCAAACAGCAGATCCCGTCTTCACGGATACATTAGGCCTTGATCTCCACACCGTTGAGCCTTCCTTAGCTGGACCCAAACGCCCTCAAGATAAAGTCAATCTAACGACGTTACCTACAGAATTTGCAGCCTTCCTTCAAGAATGCGGCAAAACAAGCGAAAAAGATCAAGCGTTTGCCGTGGACGGCCGCGACATGATGTTGCACCATGGTGACGTTGTCATTGCAGCCATCACCAGTTGCACCAACACATCAAACCCCAGTGTACTCATGGCTGCAGGACTTGTCGCGAAAAAAGCAATTGAAAAAGGCCTACAACGCAAAC
>CANISA010000213.1 GCA_947470005.1 Legionellaceae bacterium
ATCCCCTTGTTTGTTTTTAATGCACGACAGCTTACACGGTACCTTGCAGGCGAGGTGCGTCCAAAAATTGAGAAAGTTGCGAGTGTCGCTCCAAATGATTGTCAAATTGTCGAAGACGCAAGCATAAAGCAAGGGTGGCAGCTTAGAAAGTCGCCACTCTAGTTTTAAGTAATTCAGTTGAGTCAAAATAACGTCAAAAAGATTATCTTGCAGTCAAATCATTTCGCGACAGCGACTTTCTATCCACAAATTCTGTGGATAACTTTGTGTGTTAGCTGGAGATGGTGGTCGAATTGTTTTAAGAGATGCAGCGTGGGTGTATCTTGTTCCCATGATTTTAAATACAATGGTTCTTTACTCAAATTTAGTCCAAACATGTTTAGACCCCTGTCGTTGTATGTGGGATTGCGGTACACCCGATCGAGAAAGAAAAATCATTTTGTGTCGTTTATTTCATTGAGCTCCATGCTTGGCATTGGTCTTGGCGTCATGGTATTGATCACTGTGCTGTCTGTCATGAATGGGTTTGATGAGGAAATTCATAAGCGATTTTTTGGCATGGCGCCAGAAATTACAGTGAATGGACGGGATGGACGAATCAGTGATTGGCGTGCGATTGCTCGTGAGGTTGGAACAACGCCTGGGGTGATTGCCGTGGCTCCGTTTGTCGGAGGGCAGGGGTTATTGACGTTTGAAGGGCAAATTTCGCCGGTTGTGATAACAGGTATTCTTCCTGAAGCAGAAGAGGCTATCACGCATTTACAAGATAAATTATTGCTTGGCAATCTTGCTGCCATGAACCACTTTGGCATGATCATCGGCCGTGGTTTGGCGGAGAGCTTAGGCGTGATGGTTGGCGATCGCGTGACGGTGATGATTCCGCAGGCGAGTGTGACGCCGGCTGGTATGATTCCGCGCTTTAAACGCTTTACGATTCAAGGGATATTTACAGCGGGAACGGGGTTTGGTTTTGAGAGTAAGTTGGCGTTTATTCATTTGAATGATGCTCAAAAACTGATGCAGCTCGGGGACGATGTTTCAGGCCTTAAACTTAAGATCACGCAGATTTACGATGCGCCTAGATTGTCAGACCAACTCTCCAGCCGATTGGGTGAGGACTATCAGGTCGGAAACTGGACCGAGCAATTTGGTGCGTTTTTTCAAGCCGTTAAAATGGAAAAAACAATGATGTTTTTAATTTTGATGCTCATCATTGCGGTTGCCGCGTTTAATTTGGTCTCATCATTGGTTATGGTTGTGAATGATAAACAAGCTGAAATTGCAATCATGCGGACGTTAGGTGCAACGCCAGGGCTGATTTTAAGAATCTTTATTATTCAAGGCATGATGGTGGGGTTTGTGGGGACCTCGCTTGGATTAATTGGAGGCCTTTTGCTCGCGAGTAATGCCACAGCACTTGTGGGCATGTTACAGTCTGTTTTTCACCTGGATATACTCTCATCAAATGTGTATTGGGTTGATTTTCTGCCATCCAAAATCATGCTGTGCGATTTGGTTAACGTGTGTGTTATTGCTTTTTCCATGAGTTTTGTGGCCACACTTTACCCTGCTTGGCGCGCCGCGAGAACGATTATCGCGGAGGCGTTGCATTATGAGTAAGACGATTGTGCAATGCATGGGACTGCATAAGTCCTATCTGGATGGGCGATTGTCTGTGC
Source organism: Legionellaceae bacterium (assembly GCA_947470005.1). Lineage (GTDB taxonomy): Bacteria > Pseudomonadota > Gammaproteobacteria > Legionellales > Legionellaceae > JAGVJT01. The sequence continues at coordinate 1,680 of CANISA010000213.1, forward strand.
CCGTTTTAAGTCAGATCGATTTTTCCATTGAAGCGGGCGCACGCATTGCTATCGTTGGCCCTTCGGGATCAGGCAAAAGCACGCTGCTGCATTTGTTGAGTGGCTTGGATAAGCCTACGGGGGGGACGGTGCTCATTCAAGGGCAAGATTGGCAATCTCTCACGGAGAAACAACGCTGTCGATTGAGGAATCAGCAGTTTGGGTTTGTTTATCAATTTCATCACCTATTACCTGAGTTTACGGCACTTGAAAATGTGGCGATGCCGTTGCTACTTGCAGGCATTGCCGTGCACACGGCACGTGACGAGGCGACGCAAATTTTGGTTGAGGTGGGACTTTTCGCGCGGCTTCATCATAAACCGGCTCAATTGTCTGGTGGGGAGCGTCAACGCGTGGCCATTGCGCGTGCCTTGGTGCATAAGCCTGCGTGCGTGTTTGCCGATGAGCCCACGGGTAATTTAGATCATGCGACAGCCATGCACGTGTTTGATTTGATGCTCAATTTGAATATAAAAATGAATACAGCGTTAGTCATCGTGACCCATGATAGGCAATTGGCGGCACGCATGGAGAAGGTGATGACGCTTCAAGAAGGGTCGTTAGGAACATAATAAAATAGGCAATCAAAAAGGTGTCGATTTTTGTTTCATTTTAAGTTAAAGTTCATAACAAAAGGTAGCAGACGTTTCATAAAAACGAGGGTTGTCATTCCATGCTTAGGAAACTCAGAGGTGCGTTTTCCAACGATCTCTCCATTGATTTGGGGACAGCGAATACGCTTATTTACGTCAGAGACAAGGGTATTGTACTCAACGAGCCTTCCGTGGTTGCCTTGCGTAATGAAGCAGGGCAAAAACGGGTTGCTGCAGTCGGTATTGAGGCGAAGCGCATGTTGGGGCGTACTCCTGGCAATATTAGCGCCATTCGACCCATGAAAGATGGCGTAATCGCGGATTTTTTTGTTACTGAAAAAATGTTGCAACATTTTATTCATAAGGTCCACGAGAACAAATTCCTTCGGCCTAGTCCGAGGGTATTGGTGTGTGTTCCTTGTGGGTCAACGCAAGTGGAACGACGAGCCATTCGCGAGTCAGCCATGGGAGCGGGTGCCCGAGAAGTGTTCTTGATTGAGGAGCCGATGGCCGCAGCGCTCGGATCGGGAATGCCGGTGGAGGACGCCACTGGATCGATGGTGGTTGATATTGGTGGGGGAACCACTGAAGTTGCGATTATTTCATTAAGTGGCGTTGTTTATCATCAGTCGGTACGCATTGGTGGTGATAAATTTGATGATGCAATCATCTCTTATGTACGACGTAATTATGGTACGTTGATTGGGGAAACGACTGCTGAGCGCATTAAACATGAGATTGGATCGGCTTTTCCTAGTCGTGATCTGTTTGAAATTGAAGTAAGAGGCCGGAATTTGGCAGAAGGGATCCCGCGCAGCTTTACCTTAACGAGCGCGGAAATCCTGGAAGCCTTGCAAGAACCGTTGTCAGGTATTGTGGGTGCGGTGAGGGCGGCTCTTGAACTCGCGCCACCTGAACTTGCTGCTGATATTGCTGAACGCGGCATGGTCTTGACCGGCGGCGGAGCTCTCCTAAAAAATATGGATACATTGC
>CANISA010000214.1 GCA_947470005.1 Legionellaceae bacterium
AACATTCAACATCGTTTGGTCTATCAAGTATTAGAGCCGGAAAAACCCATCAAAATAATACGCATGTGGTCTCATTACGACTGAGTGAAAATCAACAGCAGTACGTTCCAAAATAGAACACACAGCATTTTCACTTAATTCTTCATCCTTAACTATTTGACCCAAGTGCTTGGTAATGGCCGGTCGCTTTGTTCCGATGGCTTTCGTAATTTTGAAAATTATAGAACGCGTTTTAGGGTGTTGTGTTGTTAATTTGAAAGTGCCCCCGCAAATGGGAAAGACCCGGTATATGGTGCGCTCGGAGGGACTCGAACCCCCGACACCTAGGTTCGAAGCCTTCTGCTGAGCATATAAATACATTAAAAATCAACAACTTACGCTGAATCAATATCGTGAAAAACTGCCTAGAACGGCCACAAACATAGATGCTACTGTCACAGTTACGGCACGTTTTCGTCACTGTGTGAAACGCTGTTGATATAACATAGGCATATCATTTTATGTTATAATTAGAACATGAAACTATTAATAGAAACTAATCCTTATTTAATAAATAAGGAACATCGAGAAACATCTAATGCGCGCTCAGCAAAAACATCTTGCGGAGTGGAGGGCATAACGGTAAAGCCTTTTTCTAAAGCTCATATCCAACTTGACTCGTCTAGATCAGAGAAAGTGCTAGATAAAATTAAAACTCGCTTAAGTCGTACACATGATTGAGTCCGTATACTGCTGGATTGATGGTTCTGTCGATGGGAGCATAATCGATCATATCATTGCCAGCTTGTAGTGCCATTAAGTTTGCAAGTATGCGCGCAACTCGTCCGTTCCCTTCTCGAAAAGGGTGGATAATAATTAATTCTACATGCACGACACCCAAAGCCTCTGCCAGCTCTTCATCACTGAGGCTTCGACAAGAAATTGGTGATGATCGTCGTAAACCTCAACTAGATCCAAACCAGTTCGTACTAGTTCCTCCGCCTCAAGTTGCTCAATATCCTCACAACCTTTTATTCCAAGCAAGTTTTTTAATACGCTATCATTTGAACCTGGCTCATAGCCTTCATCCTCTGGAACAGTATAACGATTGCTACTCATAACTCACTCATAATTTCAATTATGTAATTGCATCTACGCCGTAAGACTCAAAAGACTGAGTGTTGATATTACCGGTATCAACAAATATTACAAACAATCTTTCCTTTGTGTAAGGTAACCACTTCTATACAACACGACCATAGATGCAACTACATCTATTTTTTCCAATGCTCAGTCAGTTCACATTCTCATCACAAGTTCTTCCGTAGGATATGAAAACAAATCACTCACGCGCAACAGCTCAGCTCCTTGCTTCTCATACATTCGGTTCAATCCATGCTTCAATGTATCCAAAAAAATTAAATCAGCTCCAGCCTCTATCGCAAGCCTTTTCGCTTCATCAATAATTTGTCTTCCAAACCCACAACCACGAAACTCTTCTGCAACATAAACATACATCAACTTTCGAACGCGTAGAGATTGAGTGGCACCTCGGGGTTTAAGTAAATCAGCATGAAACTCATCATCAGGTAATAAAGCAAACATGGCGACTGGCCACACCTGCATACATCCCGACAAAAACATTATCCCGTATAGAATCCATCACCCCTCGACGATACTCCACGCCCATCTTACAAATATATCCCCATTCACCTTCTGCCCATGCCGCGACGATGGGAAGATGTTCCATACAATCGGCTAATCTTGTAAACGTAAGTTTACGCTTTATCAAAGCGCTCGAAATCAACATCATCACAACTACCCTCAATATTAATAAGCTACAGTCGCTGCTGTCCGATCAACAGCTCGGCGACCGTACTCACAGACAGCCAACGAACCTAAGCCGATCAGTGCACCTAAAATATAATAATATGCAGGCGCAATGAAATTACCTGTCCTGTCTACCAACCACATCAAGACCAATGGTGTTGTCCCACCGAAAAGCGAAATACCAATATGAAACGCAACGCCAAAGCCACTGTATCGGCAGGCCTCTGGGAACAACTCCACCATATAGGCATTCATCGGTGCAAAAGAAATCGCTATCAACACAGACATCAATACCATGCCGAACGTAATCAGCAGTACATTCCCCGACGACAATAAATAAAAAATAGGAAGGCTCAGCAGCAACATGAATACGATCCCAATGGTCGCCACGCGTAAATACCCTACCTTATCAGCCCACATCGCCATGAATGGTTCAAGCGACGCATCCACCGCTAATGCGAGCGTGGTAATCAATGTCGCCGCACTCAATGAAAGATTGAAATAGGTATGCAGATACGTTGGCGCAAAAACGTACGTGCCAAACGTCATGATTCCAACTAGCCAAGCGATTCCAATGACACCTACAAACGCATAAGGGGCGGTTTTGATAGCGGCTAAAAAAGGAAGTATTGGCTTATCCTGATGATTAATCTGTTGATAGGTCGGTGTTTCTGATACGTGCATTCGTAAATAGAAAATCACAATGCCCGCAATCAATGCCAGCGCAAAACCCAAGCGCCAACCCCATTCAGGCATAAACGATGCCGTAAAAAAAGAGGCACCTAATCCTGCAAAAATAACGCCTATGCTATAAGCAGAGCTAGTTAAACAGCCATAAAATGCTTTTCTACCAGGCTTCGCATGCTCCACTAAAAAAATAGCCGAGCCCGTAAATTCAGAACTCGCAACAAATCCCTGAATCATTCGTAATAAAGTAATCAAGATGGGTGCGGCCATTCCAATGGACTGGTAGCCAGGCAGAATACTAATCAACGACGTCGGAATCACCATCGCCAACACACTTAGCGTTAATGCGCGTTTTCGACCATACCGATCGCCGATATAACCAAAAACAATCGACCCTAACGGCGCTAACACATAACCCACAGCAAATACGCCAAAGGCACTCAGTAAAGCCGACACAGGGTTGTCATTTGGAAAGTAGGTTGCGGCAATTATCGGGGCAAAATAACCAAAAATGGCAAAGTCATACCACTGTAATGCCGTTCCTGAAACACCGGCTAGCATCGCTTTTTTTGAAGATGAAAAGGTCATGTTTCAAACCTCCAACAGATTATCCATACACACTGTGTCGCATTTATAAGGTATTTAGCGGATGGTGCTATTTTAAATTCACACGATAAAGGCGTATCACTTTGGAGTAAGGTCGCGTAAATAAGCTTAGATATTTTAAGAAAATCATCCGTGTTGTCATAAGAGTAACAATAATAATCGCCTGTTGTCAATCAGCGTCGAAAATTG
>CANISA010000215.1 GCA_947470005.1 Legionellaceae bacterium
AAAAGAAACCGGGTTCTGATGAGGTTTTAATTGCCAAATTATTTTTTTTAGCGCATCCGTGAGCGTTGCAAGAGATTTATCCATTAATCATCCAAGGTGACGCGTTGAGTTTGTTCAACGTACAGGTTTTTTGCTTGGCGCTCGAGTAGCGTTTGGCCCATCATGTAAAGGACAATCAGGGTACCTAGTCCAAGCAGGGCCGCTTTCCAAAAGGCAGAGTGATTAGCCGCGGGCAGTTCTTGTGCAGTTTCACGCGGCTCTTTGAATAGGCGAAGTGGCTTATGTACGCGGTGCTGCTGGACGAGCTCGTATAATTCTTGAATGAGGTTATCGAGCGCATGTCGCCCATCTGCGCGCAGATGGTGCTCACCTTCAAAGCCTGAAATCAGGCAATAATAAGCTAACTCGAGCAGGTCCAAATATTGATTGGTACGTTCTTTCATGTGGTGCACGAGTTCAAAAAAACGCTGTTGTGGGCCGGTTCCATCATAGGAGGAGGGCGTGAATGCAATAAATTGAGCGGGCTCCCCTTGAATGCGCATGTATGTTTTTCCGACCAACTCATCGAGGGTTGCACTCAGTAAATATTCAGCAATAATTGCAAGCTCTCCCGTGTAGTTTAAGCTGGAGAGTCGGCTGCGAAAAGATTTCCATTCATGATCTATGTTGTCGCGAATAGTATGAATAGGCGGCAATGTTTGAGTTGCACAAAATCGTTCCAATAAAGAAAACAAGGGGCCAGCTGCCGCGATGAGCGGATTGGTTGTGGAGGTCATCGTAAATAGTTTTGAACGATAATAACCGTGTTGAACTTGAGTCGGGTACGGCACTTCAAATCGACTCAGTAACAGGGCCGAAGAACGCTCAGCTGACATAATCACTCCAATGAAGGTTAGGCGCTAAGAATAGACTCTTATGATAGTACGTTATCTTACTGGAGATGAGAAGACGATCAGCCTCTCTATTAATTGATTGACGAAAGGTCTAAACCCAATTACCGTAGCGACTTCGTTTGTTCAGCGTCCAACCTGAGTGAATATGGAAATTCTCTGTTTTTTTGCAGGGGTTGCTTTTTATTGTTTAAAAAGCGCCTACCCTGTTGGGTTATTATTAATTTTTATTTTTTTCAGGCCACGCGTTGCGTTCGGCGCCTGTTTTTTGGCGGGGCTTATGTGGAGCGAGGCCCATCACAGATGGGTTTCTTCTCAGGGTGCTCCTGTTGAATCGGTAATCAATCAAGCCGCTCTACACGGTGAAATTGTGTCGATCCCGGCCTCTGGGGCCGACAAAGTGCAATTTCAATTTTTAGTCGATGAGTTGAATGGCCAGGCCGTTCGTGTGCTCGTTCTCTTGTCATGTTATGACCATTGCCCAACGCTACGCGCAGGCGAGACCTGGCGATTAATGGCTAAATTAAAAAAACCTCAAAATCTAGGGAACCCAGGTGGATTTGATTACGTGGCATCGCTTAATGCGCGTCATATTCAATGGACGGGCTACACGCGACAGGGGACTTTTCAGCAGACTCAAGCTATTCATCCATCCACGGGCTTAATTCGGTTGCGCCAACGCCTAGCGGAGATGCTAGCTGACCTGGATCCCGATCCGAAAACGTTAGGCATCATTCAAGCATTGACGTTGGGCGTGAGCCATCGAATAGGCCCTGAGACCTGGGGGCTTTTTAGGCGAACAGGGACCACTCATTTGATGGTTATTTCAGGCGCACACATTGGGCTGGTTGCAGGCCTTACGTATTCATTTTTCAAATGGTTTTGGTGTTGTTTTAGCCGATTACCACGGTGGATTCCCGCACAGCGTGTGGCTAGTTTAGGCGGGTTTCTGATGGCCATGCTGTATGCCTTATTGGCGGGGTTTGGTGTGCCGGCACAGCGTGCGTTAATTGTTTGTTTTATACTGTTCTCTCGCCATTTTTTTAATCACCGTTTTACGGTGTGGCAAGCGTGGTGCTATGCGTTACTGCTGGTGGTCTTGTATGAGCCGCACGCGACCACACTGCCAGGATTTTATTTGTCTTTTATTGCTGTTGCGATTTTGATTTCAATGAACCAACGCTCGGCTTTGATGGGGTTTAAAAAGACGCTTTTTTTGCAATTGGCATGTTTAATCGGATTGATGCCACTGACCTTGTTTTGTTTTTCATATGGCTCAGTCAATGGATTTTTTGCCAATATACTGGCCATCCCGTGGGTGAGTTTTGTTATCATTCCGTTGGGTCTATTGGTCACATTACTTGGGTCATGGATTCCGATGGCTTGGGTTATTTTCGTGGTAAGGGAAGCCACGGATTATTTGCTGCTCTATCTCCATTGGATTGATGCATTTTCGATGGCAAACCTGACCTTTGCCTTGCCGTCATTTTTTTCACCCTTGGCACTCATGATGGCGATGATCGTTCTTGTTTTTATTCCATTGATTTCTTTTTTCCCAGCGGTGTTTATTTTGATTTTGGCGGGACTTTTGCCTGGGCATGATCGTGTCAAGCAGGGGGAGGTTCGTATTGATTTTTTGGATGTGGGCCAGGGGCTGGCTGTGGTTGTTCGTACCGCACGGCATGTGTTGGTTTATGATACGGGCGTTCAGTTTTATCACGGCGGCGATATGGGTAAGCTTGCGCTTATCCCTTATCTTCAAGCGAATGGCATCGATACGCTCGATACAGTGGTTATTAGCCATCCGGATATGGACCATCGGGGAGGGCTTCTGTCCCTGGGTGAGGCGTATTCAATCCATCAATTGCTTGTGGATAATCCGGCCGTGTATAAGCAGGCGGCGTCGTGTCATGATTATCCTGCCTGGGATTGGGATGGGATTTCGTTTCGATTCTTCTCTATTAAAGAAGACTTCAAAGGAAAAAATAATCGCTCGTGTGTGTTACAAGTCGCGAACGGCATGGGGCAGGTTTTACTGACGGGCGATGTAGAACGTGCAGCTGAGCAATATTTGGCAAAAATCTATGGTCAGCAATTAAAGTCGTCGATTATGCTGATCCCTCATCATGGGAGCAAGACGTCCTCAACGCCATTATTTGTTGAGACAGTCTCGCCCACGCAAGCGGTTGTGTCATATGGCTTTGATAATCGGTACCACTTCCCCCATCAGCAAGCCATGCAGGTGTACCAACACCATCAGATTCCTGTGTATTCGACAGAAACGTGTGGTCTTATTCGAGTGATGCTGGGTGTGCAATCGTCTGAATTGATGTGCACTTATTATAACAAGACGTGAGTTTAGTGTCTGTTGACATTTCATATT
>CANISA010000216.1 GCA_947470005.1 Legionellaceae bacterium
CTTATTTATCAATGGGTTGAAGTGCGAATTAAAGTTTTTTTTTATGTCAGCATCTCCTGGATGCCGCGGATAAACCGCGGCACGTCGCCGGCGAGGGATCAAATGTCAACAGGCCCTACAATAGATCAGCATTCTAAAAATTAATTTTAGCAAAATGCCGTAAATTAATCATTGGGCGCGCTCTAATCCCAAGTGCAACAGCATCTATGAGATAATGCTGCATGAAAAAAAATACAATCAGCTGAGGAACTTGCAAAATTCAAAAATGGGAGTGATTTTATAAGATAGCCAGGTAGCCCTTCCATTCGCTTTGATGACGAAACAGCGCGTGACCAATCAGTTGATGCGATTTACCACATAATACCATCCATCCTACGTCCCGCGACTTGTTCGCGGGATCCAGGGATCTGGCTCTGTAGCTGGATCTCTAGATTCCGCGAACAAGTCGCGGAACGTCGGCGTTGGTTTTTAAGTGACAACCGGATAGGCAGGTAATGTTTCTACAATTTTGCAAGAGGCTCTGTATATAGCAGTTTCAAAATACAACTGAATGACTTGTAAAATGACAGCTTTGGTGTAGGATCTCTGGTGCCAACGATTAAGAGTGGCAAGACAAATTGATCGAACTGTTCGATACTTAATTGAGTAGCCCCCCCCCCGAGGTTGTTGACGTCCAGCCATTTTATCACCTCAAAGAATATGAGTTTAGATTATTCGAGAGTGATACGCCGAAATCCAGGACTGTACTCGGCTTCAGACAAATTCATGTGACCAATTAAACCCACTACCAGTTGGTTAGTATTATAATCTATTATATATTCCTTACTCGCTTAGCCTATTCATTTCAAATAATTCCAGGGATGAAACCAACATGACATACTTTGTCGATAAAATAAGCAGCCTCACACCTCATGCGCAGCTCGTTATTTGTGAGAGAGCGACCGAATTACCCCATACAGGCGCATATAATATAGCGATGACTCAGGGCAGTTATTTATGCCGGCGTTGTGGTTTGGCTCTTTTTCGGGCAAACAGCCAATTCAATTCGAGTTGCGGCTGGCCTGCATTTGATAGGATTATTGCAAACACACTAAAAGAGCTTCCTGATCATGATACCCGTATAGAAATCCAGTGTAATCGTTGTGATGGGCATTTAGGGCATGTGTTCACTGGCGAGCATTTTACATCGACGAATAAGCGCTACTGCGTTAATTCGTTGGCCATTGATTTTGTGGCTGACAATACCGTTATCGACACAGAAGAAGCCATTCTGGCTGGTGGTTGTTTTTGGGGCGTTGATTATCACATGGCGCAGACCCCTGGTGTATTAAACGTCGAGGTGGGTTATTCGGGGGGAACGGTAGAAAACCCCACGTATGATACGGTTTGCCAGGGTCACACAGGGCATTACGAGGCCGTCCGTGTTATTTTTGATTTGGCTAAAACAACTTACCATGCGGTTCTTCAGCGTTTTTTTGAAATACACGATCCAACGCAACCCAACGGCCAAGGTGTTGATATTGGACACCCGTATCAAAGTGCTGTGTTTTACTATGATGAGCAACAGCGCAAAACGTTTGAGCGTTTAATGATTGAATTACAAAATCATGGCTATGACGCAGCGACAAAAATAATGCCTGTACACCTATTTTGGCCAGCAGAAGCGTATCATCAAGATTACTATACCAAACAGGATAAACTTCCCTACTGCCATCAGCCGGTTAAACGGTTTAAATAAGGGGGCATACCGAGGTACTGATGTTCTCTGTTTGCACCAATAAGGCCGGCGGTAAGGCAATGGGTGCTTTGAACATACTATGGTTTTTTAAAAAGAAAGAGACGTCTTTCGGGTTGCTGCTTTTTTCAGGTTTAAGGGCCCTGACAAGGTCGTCAGCGGGGCGTTGTTTGACATTAAGGTCCGTCCATACAATCACGGCGATGGACGTTGCGACCGCTAGAACTGCGCCAAAAATAGGAATAAAAGGGCTTGCCGATAAAAATATGGGCAAAATGGTCAGGATTGAGAGGTTCAAAAGCACATTTCTCGTTACTTCTAACGTGTAAACCCTGTTTTCATGTTCAATACGGCTCCTCAAGGCCTTAAGGTAGTCTTGGTCAACCATGATTGTGCCGTCAGCACACCCGGCGTGATACTCTTTTTCCAGGGTGTTTAACCGGCTGATTTCAATACCGCTACGCAAGCACGAGATCACAAATTCACCCAGCTGCATAGCGATAGCAAGGTAGACACGAAAAGGAAGCCAGGCGCCGGTGCAAAGAAAACAACTCAGCACGCCGCAGAGAAACCAACCGACGTCATTTGCTAACTCAAACGAATGACGATGCATGTACCAATACGTCTGAAAGCGTGTGGTCCACGGCAACGCCAACTCTTTCTCAGACATCCAAGGGTGCGGAAGCACATGCTTGCCAAGGAACATGAGGTTCAAGGACATACGTGGAATAAAAAAGAGCCAACTTAAGTGCAAAAAGAACGGATTTGTCACGCGCTCAATGGAATTAACCCATGGGCGACACGCCGCTAATTCGTTGAGCACGATCGCTGCGAGGATGGTGCGTCGTATGCGAACCAAAACCAATCGAGGCTGCGTCGTCATGTCTACCCACCGACGAAGCCCCTGACTAGTGCTCGGGGCGCTGGATGAAGGCAAGATGGTTGATTGGAATTGAGGGTAACGTTGTGAGAGGAGCGTGCGCAGATGCGCTTGATCTGCGCGCAATCGACCTAAGTCATCTGTCTCCTCAAGTCGATGATAAATATGCTCCAACAGCTCCGCCACCACCAGAGCCGATTCTGCCGTGCGAAGAAAGGCACGCTGGTCTGTAGACTCACGCTTAAACATGGCAATAAGCTGCGCGCATTGCACACGGTATTGAGCCGCTAATAGGGGGCGATTAAGAGCCAATGAATCAAAAAATTCGGCATTTTTTTTATCCAAGCAACCAGAAAGCGTCCACTCTGTCATTTCCTTGTTCGACGCAGTGATGGGTAAACCGATCACGCGCGTACGCAACTGTTGTAAAATTTCTGCCATATTTTTTTATTTTTTGACTGATATAATTCTATCGTATCATAAAATAGACATAAAGTGTCTTGGCCCTGCACGCTTAAAACACCTATTTAAGACGTGTGGCGCAAAGCGACTTGCTCACGGTCATACGTTCTGCTCGCCTCTTCCACCGCATTCATATCGTTGCTACAGATATTATTTTTCAATGCATTGAACTTATCCCCATGCCAGGAGTAAATA
>CANISA010000217.1 GCA_947470005.1 Legionellaceae bacterium
CACGATTGAGGCGCCTGAGGTGCGCTGCTGAATTAGACTCCGCTTGATAAAGGGCCAGGGGATAAAGGCAGGGCTCCTCGTTAATGAGGTCTTGAACCAGGTTTTTGTCTAATAATTCATTGATAATGGCCTGCTCAATGATGCACACAGGGATATCCAATAATGTGTGAGAGGCCGCCACCAACTGATGTCTTGTTGCCGCACAGTGTCCACTCTCACAGAGGTCTTGCAGCACATGACAAACACCGGCTTGAGCACGGATCAGTGAGTCTTTAGCAATACCGAGTTTTTCGGCGAGATTGTCTGCTATTTTAAAGCCAATTCCTCGGATATCCAATGCTAAACGGTAAGGGTTTTCACGTACCTTGTTGATGGCGTCATCCCCATAGGTTTTATAAATACGTACGGCACGAGCAGTACCGACCCCATGCGATTGCAAAAAAACCATGATGTTGCGCACCCCTTGCTGCTCCGCCCAAGCAGAGACAACCTGATCTTTACGTTTCTCTCCAATTCCTTCTAGGGCCATCAGTCGCGAGGGCTCATGTTCAATGACATGAAACACGGCTTCACCAAACGCCTGAACCAGTTTTTTGGCAAAATGGGGCCCTACCCCACGAACCATACCGGAGCCTAAATATTTTTCAATTCCTTCCAGCGTGGTTGGAGGCACAACAATGAGCTGCGATGCTTTAAATTGAAGCCCATGCTTTTTATCATTAATCCACTGGCCATGGCACTCCACGTACTCACCAACGGCAATCGTAGCCGTGCTCCCAACAACAGTGACTAACTCACGTCGGTCTTTGATTTGTGTACGCAAGACGCAAAAGCCTGTGTGTTCACTGTGGAACGTAACCCGCTCAACCGAGCCTTCTAGCATTTCCGATGGTTGTTCAACCTCGCTCATACTCATTCCGAACCGGGTTTCCCCTTAAATAGCTTTATAGCCCGTATTTAGCTTGGACTCATACGGGCTACATCAATGAATTATAATGATGAATCTTTCTTTTTAGCCTTTTTCACGGCTCTTTTTTCACTTGGCGTTTTAGCTGCCTTTTTTTTGACATCTTTCTTGTTATCCATGCCTTTGCTCATTTTTCAATCTCTCCATGGTTAGTCCAATGTTAAAGGATGAGTCATCCTTCCGGCATTATTGCACATCCTGTTGTTTTTGGGGAAACACCGCGATAAGCTATCAATTCATAAGCGCAATCGGGCATAAACATAAGAAGGATACGAATCATGCGCTCTTTGGTGATTGCAGTGCTGGTTATTGTGACATTAGTGTTCTGCTGGGGCATCACGCTTTATAATACGTTGATTGGGATGATTGAGGCGATCAATAACAATAAACGACAAATAGATATCCAACTTGATCGACGCTTCAAAGTATTTGAATCGTTGATTGAAGCTGTAAAAAAATACATGGACTATGAAAAAACCACGTTAAAAGATGTCGTGGCCCTACGTAATCAAGCAGAGAAAGCTAAAGTCGCTGGCGATGAACAGGCACGGATTGCTGCAGAAAACGGGATCTCTAGTATCGCATCGGGTCTCAAGGTGGTGTTCGAGCAATACCCTGATCTAAAAGCAAACCAAAATGTGCTTCAGCTGCAGGAAGAGATTGTTAACACAGAGAATAAGCTCGCTTACTCTAAACAGGCCTATAATGATGGGATTGAGCGTTATTACGCGAAGAAAAAGTCGTTTTTTGAAGGCATGGTGGTTAACCTTTTTGCGGATAAATTGGATAAAATGTATGCTTACTGGGGGTTGCCCGATGAGCAAATTAAAGCACGTGAAGATTACACGGTTAAATTCTAATGGGTTTATCTGACTATCATGCGTCAACTGGGGATTGGCGTAACCAGTTGACGCGTAATGAGCAAAAAACCCGATGGATCATTGCCACATTCCTTGCCATTTATGTGGCCGTTGGATTGATTGTTGATGTGTTTGTTTTACGTTCACTCTATCCAGACGTGCCGCTGGATCAATGCATTAGGGCACTGCTTACCTTGAGCGTCGTGCCTTACGCTACCTTGATTATGCTTGGTATTGCAGGCGTCTCCTTGCTGATAACGTACTCAATGTATGATCGTATTATGTTATTGGGCACGGATTCGCATGAAATTACGCCGGAAACGGCGCAAAACATGCAGGAAAAACAATTACTCAATGTTGTTGAGGAAATGAAAGTCGCTGCAGGGTTGCAGTTTATGCCGAAAGTATTTTTAATTGAAGCCGATTATATGAACGCATTTGCCAGTGGCTATAGTGAAAAATCAGCCATGGTTGCCATCACCCGTGGGCTCATGAATAAATTGGATCGCGCGGAATTACAAGCCGTCATGGCGCACGAGCTAAGCCATGTTCGCCATCATGACATTAAAGTAACACTCATGGTTGCCGTATTAAGTAATATCTTGCTGATTATCGTTGATTTGTTGTTTTATGCGGTTGTTTTTAGGCGAGATGATCGCCGTAATGACAATCCCTTATTTCTTGTTATTATTATATTGCGGTATGTGCTGCCATTAATCACCGTCGTTTTAGCGCTATTTTTGAGCAGAACCCGCGAATTTATGGCGGACGCGGGCTCTGTTGAGCTCATACGCGATAATGAACCCATGGCACGTGCTTTAATCAAGATTAGCCAAGATCATGAGCAACATGCTGAACAATACGCGAAAAATTATGGTCAAACCCCACATGAAGAAGTACGCCAAGCGTCCTATCTTTTTGACCCGTCAACACTAGACCCTGTGAAATCATTAAATAGCGCATTTTCCACACATCCGAGCATTGAGAAACGTCTGGATGCATTGGGATTTAAACGCAAAAAGCCATGACTTTGGGGACGAGGCACGGCAATCATAATCCTTGCTCTGGCGCACCTATATTGCTAACCTAAGGTCAAAATAAACCATTGCAGAGGACCGACCCCATGACATTATTTCAACGTTTAAAAAGCGATCCACTCCTCCATGATACACAATCATTTGTTCATTTACTGTTACACCGTTTATCCATCTCAGAAGTCATCGCCGCCTCGAAATTTAAAAAATCAATAACCGATGAAGTGGGTCAGGAGCCAAATGCACTCAAGAAAATACGTGAAAAATGTAAAACGCTCAATTATTCAGAACCACACACAGACACGATTGCTTTTATATACCTTACACGAATCAATTTTAGGAATAATGTAGCCACTTACCCCCTTACCAACGTCCCGCGTTTTATACGCGGGATCCAGTGA
>CANISA010000218.1 GCA_947470005.1 Legionellaceae bacterium
CTTACCAGGCAATTGCGTTACTGTGTACTTGATAATGGCCTAACTTATTTTTTCATGGAGTGAAGTGATGAGTGGTTTTACCGAAAGACAGCGACAATACAATGATGCGTTAAAGTTCAGGATGAATTCATTATTAACGGATTTGTTCTTATCGATGAACAGTGGGGATGATTGGCAGGCGGCACTAGAAAAAAAATTGGATCGAGGATTGATGCTTGTCGGTGTGGCGACGGCTGCGGTTACGGTTGCGGTGATCGCGGCTCCAGTGACCTCTGGTGGGAGCTTAGTCACTGCGGGTGTGGTGCTTGGAGCGGCGGGGCATGCATTGTGATGGCGCAAGCCGTGAATGGCGGATTTAATGGACGGGTGGTGTAACATTATGGAGACAATCATGGTCAAGCAAATCGTATTAATCAGTGTGATTGTTGTTGTGGTATCTATCGCGCTTATGTATTTATTTCAGCGCTATTTGATTTATTATCCTTCTCGAAAAACGCCTCATTTAAACGATTATGATGCAAAAGACATGCGGGTTATTACGTTGCATACTCAGGATGGTCTTGAACTCACGTCGTGGTATCGACCTGCAAATGAGAATCAACCCACCTTGCTCTATCTGCATGGGAATGCGGGAAACATTGGCGACCGTATGTCATTAGTCCGGCAATTTATGGATGCTGGCTTGGGGGTGCTTTTATTAGAGTATCGCGGCTATGGGGGGAACAAGGGGGAGCCAACAGAGCCAGGGTTCTATGAAGACGGGCGTGCAGGCATGCGATTTTTACAGCAACAAGGAATACAAAACGAACAAATTGCATTATATGGCGAGTCACTAGGCTCAGGTGTTGCGACTAAAATGGCTTCTGAGCATCCTGTGTGTGCTGTCATATTACAGTCAGCCTACACGTCACTGAGCGATATGACGCGCTATTATTATCCTTTTGTGTGGTTTAAGCCATGGGATCGTTTTGATTCAATGCAGCGCATTCAAACAATCAATGCTCCACTCCTGCTTCTACATGGGCTCAAAGATGAGGTCGTCCCTTATTCACAAGGACTGGCGTTGTTCCAGCACGCACTTGAGCCTAAAAAGATGCTGAGTTTTAAGCTGGATGGTCATAATAACATATGGAATGCGCCTGGTTTTTCTGAACAGGTTATTCGTTTTATAGAGACACAGTGTGGGCGAAAAAATCATAAAAATGAAGGGTGATCTGACCGCTTAGCGCAGCGATCAGATCCCCAATTTTATTTTGCGCGCTTGGTGTAATTTATTATAGCTCTCAATCAGCCGTAAATGAGGCTCTATGCCTTCAAGG
Organism: Legionellaceae bacterium; assembly: GCA_947470005.1. Lineage (GTDB taxonomy): Bacteria > Pseudomonadota > Gammaproteobacteria > Legionellales > Legionellaceae > JAGVJT01. Next base: position 1,320 of record CANISA010000218.1, read on the forward strand.
GCCATGCTGGTTTTGGTTAGGCCGTAAAAACGTACTGTACCTGTGACTGAGCCAACTACGTTTTTCATCACCTCGATACCAAACATGCGGTTGAAGCTTTCAATAAAGTGCTCAAGCTCAAGGTGTTCATCTAAGGTGACTTCTAATACGGCATGTACCGCTTGATAAAACAGGTCGCGCTGGACGGTATTGTCGTTAAATTGTAAAAACTCACCGACTAATTCGATGGCGTCTTCATGAGAGCCAAGTGTAAGATATATCAGGATTTTAAGCTCGAGAATCGTCAACTTGCCCCAGACCGTATTTTCATCGAACACGATGCCAATCAAGGTACGAATATCGGTATGGTTATCTAGCTGACTTTCTTCTAAGCGATGAACTAACTTGACGAGTGCCTTAGTGCTTAAGGAATGCAGATTTAAAATGTCTTCACGGTAATTTAGCGCTTTGTTTGTGTTGTCCAAAATAAGATCGTCAACCGGATAAATTTCTGAATAGTTAGGTACTAAAATACGACAAGCTGATGCGTCTAAGTCGGTGAGCTCGGCAACATACACTTCTCTGCCCATGGCTTCTAAGATGCCAAATAACGTGTTAGCTTCTTCTTCGCTGGTGCCAGAGAAGTCCCATTCACAGAACTTATAGTCGTACTTACTGCTAAAGAAGCGCCAAGAAATCACGCCTGTAGAGTCAATAAAGTGCTCAACAAAGTTTTCAGGATCAGTGACGGCCATGCTATTAAAGGTTGGCTTTGGTAAGTCATTTAAGCCTTCAAAACTGCGGCCTTGCAACAGCTCAGTCAGGCTGCGCTCTAGCGCCACTTCAAAGCTTGGGTGGGCGCCAAAAGAAGCAAATACACCGCCAGTTCTTGGATTCATCAGGGTGACACACATAACAGGGAATTGTCCGCCCAATGAGGCGTCTTTCACCACAACGGGGAAGCCTTGCTCTTCTAAGCCTTTAATGCTCGCTAGAATGTTAGGGTACTTTTCGAGCAGGCTCATTGGCACATCGGGCAGGACAATTTCTTGCTCAATGATTTGACGTTTTACAGCACGCTCAAAGATTTCTGATAAGCACTGCACATGGGCTTCTTGTAGGTTGTTACCCGCGCTCATGCCGTTACTTAAGAATAAATTCTCAATGAGGTTTGATGGAAAATAGACGGTCTCGCGATCGGACCTACGGGTATAGGGAATGGTACAAATACCGCGATCTTTATTACCTGAGTTGGTATCAATTAGGTGCGATCCCTGTAATTCTTTATCTGGGTTGTAAATATTTAGGCAGTAATCGTCTAACATGCCTGCTGGTAGCGCATCATCCTTCTCTAATGCAAACCACTTCTCATTGCGATAATGAACAAATTCTCGGTTGGCGATTTCTACACCAAAAAATTGATCGTTATAGAAAAAGTTATTATTCAGGCGCTCAATAAACTCGCCTAAGGCCGAGCACAGTGCGCTTTCTTTGGTGGAGCCTTTGCCGTTAGTGAAACACATAGGCGAGGCGGCATCACGAATATGTAAAGACCATACATTAGGTACTATGTTGCGCCATGAAGATATTTCTATCTTCATGCCAAGGTCGGCTAACATGGCGGTCATGTTTTTAATGGTCTGTTCAAGGGGCAAGTCTTTACCCCGAATAAAGGTGCTCAGATCCCCTTCTGGCTGCCCCATCAACATGGCATTGGCGTCAACACCTAGGTTTTCAACGGTTTCAATTTTAAATTTTGGGCCAGTTTGCACCACTTTTTTTACTGTGCAGCGGTCGATAGAGCGTAAAATGCCTTCTCTGTCTTTAGCTGAAATATCATCGGGCAGCTCAACTTGAATTTGGAAGATTTGGTTATAGCGATCGTCTGGATCGACAATATTGTTTTGTGATAAGCGGA
>CANISA010000219.1 GCA_947470005.1 Legionellaceae bacterium
AAAAACGCATCTGGAAGGGGTTAAAAATGCGTTTGTATGTAAAAATGAAGTATTTCAAAAAGACGAGAAAGGCAATAAGCGAGAACTTGGCTCGCGTTGGAGTGCGCGCACAGCGTCACTGGTTTATCTTGGTGACGACGCCAAGGCGGGTGAAGTACCCGAACAGGCACGCGAAAATATTAATCAAATTAACATGGCCGTGAAAAAATACAGAAAAGATGATCTATATGACCGGTTACATATCTCTTGCTTAAATACAGACACGAACGTTGAACATCAAGACATCATCGTATCGACACTACGCCAAGTAACGCGTGATGATCCCAACAATAACAATGACATGTCGTCCATCCCCACCAATGTGATCGGATTGCTGGATCCTTTAGATATTGCTCCCGCTGTAAAAAAGGATAACAGTAACATCAGTGAGGGTCGTGACCGTACGAAGTCAGCTCGCGTAATGAAAGGCATAGCGGTCGGTCTTGCTGTAGATAGATTAGGCAAAACCACGGAAGTGACGACCTGTGCTAGTGGTCAAGACAGAACCAACACGAAACATGCGAAAGAAACCGATGAATGGATAAAACAAATTTATACACATAATAACTTAAATTCATCACATCTTGAAAATGCACGCGCGATGGGTGGTAATGCTGCTGAAAACACAAGCCATCTTTTACCTGGCTCTCCTGGCATGAAAAAAGAATCTGAAGCAGGGGTGTTTGGTAAAGAGGCAACCGCACAATATTACCGAGACAGTGCGAATACGAATAAAAAAGCACCCCTGGGTGACGTTAAGTTTCTTCATAAAGCAAGTAATCTAGCTCTGAATGAGTTTCGATTTTATATGGATAAATTGGAGAGAAAACTTCTGGAATATCCTGATGCACAAAAAAGCGGTAATGCATTTATAAAAAAAATAAACGAGTTGACAGGTAATGATCCAAGCGCACTCAATGCCAAAGAGTTGTCTGATTTAAATATACTATTAGCGCAAAGTATTCTGGCCGTGGGCGACCTTGAAAAGCCATCGCCCGATAATAAAAATATTGATAAATTGGGTGATGTTGCACAACAAATGTCTAAACAGTCGACGTCAATGCCCTGGAAGATACTTTGCCTCGCTGGCATTAGCTTTGCTGCAACGCTTGCTTCAGTGGCGAGTGCGTTAGTCATTGCGGCTGCTGTGGTGCTGGCGCCAATAACCCTTTTTGAAAGTGTACGTGCTGTTAAGCCAAGTATTGCGGTGATGGATGCGAGTAAGACTGCGGTAACTGCCGCACTCAAAGAGGTGACTACGGAAAAACCCGCTGATTTTTCTGTAGCAAATAAAAAAGAATTATCACGTGCATCTAAAACATTTAAAGATGCGTTGCAAGCGATAGAATCAAAAGCACCGGAGGAAAAAAAGACCAATAATTCAATAGCATCCGGTATTTATCCCAAGGGGCCATAAATTACACGCGCGCACCAGCCAAACGTTGCAACGCTTGTCTAATAAGCTGCTCGCATGTTTTTTGACCATCATCAAGTTGACCAATGACCTTCGATGCTTCCTGATGTTTATACCCTAAGGCTTCTAGGGCGCTGATGGCTTCGTGTTGATGATGCAGCGGGTGATGTTCAAGAGTGGTGTGAGATTTACCTGGGCCCTGTGTCAGCTGACTTAGCGTGTCTTTCATTTCAACCACAAGCCGCTCGGCTGTTTTTTTACCAATACCTGGTAACCGTGTCAGCAACGTTGTGTTTTGTTGGTGGATGCAATGAATAAATTCTTCCGGGCTGATGCTCGACAAAATAGCAATGGCCATTTTTGGGCCAACGCCATTAACTTTGATTAAAGCGCGAAACAGCGCGCGTTCTTGCATATCAAGAAAACCATACAACAACAACGCATCTTCGCGGACCACGGTATGGACGTGAATACTAACGGTCCCAATCGCCGCTTCCAACTGAAAAAAAGTAGGCAGAGACGTCTCAACATCATAGCCAACCCCATTGACATCCATCACTACTTTCCCGGGTTGATGCTTGTCTCGGACCAGGCCACTTAACCACCCTATCATCGTGTGCTCCCTACCTGTGATGCCGCTCTCGCTAAAAGTCCTGAATGCATGTGGCGATGACAAATTGCAATGGCTAAGGCATCCGCGGCATCTGCCTGCGGCGGGCGTGTTAACATAAGCAAACGCATGACCATGTGTTTAACTTGGTCTTTTTCTGCTGCGCCATACCCCACAACCGACTGCTTCACCTGTCGCGGCGAATATTCACGAACCAACACACGGTGTGAGGCACACGCCACCATGGCTACCCCTCGTGCGTGCCCTAACTTAAGGGCAGCACTTGGATTTTGGTGCATGAAAACTTGCTCGATGGCCACCTCACTCGGCTTATACGTTTCCATCAATTGGCAAATCCCGCTAAAAATCTCCAGTAAACGCTGACTCAGCTCTGAATCTGATGTTCGAATACAGCCGCTATCAATGTAACTAATTTGCTGTCCATCAGCCTTGATCAACCCATAACCCGTGATGCGCGAGCCAGGATCAATGCCTAAAATAATGGTCACTTATGCATGCTCGGATACGATTCTTTTATGACGAAAATAACCAATAATAAGCTCAGTAAATAAGAACAGGGCATGACCAGCAAAGCAGTTTGGTAACCAGATACCGCGTACGTTGAAACACCATTAACCACGTGCGCGATTGAGCTGTGATGCAGAATAACACCAACTAACGGCTGGAAAAAAGCACCGCCCACCAAAACCGATAAATTATTAAAGCCAGAAGCGGTGCCCACCAAGTGCGCAGGGTTATTGTCTTTGACCACAGCAAAACTGACCGTTTGTCCCCCGGCCCCCATGCCTAGCATAAAAAGAACCGTATTCATCCATCCGATGGATACACCAGGGAAATAAAGCAGCACGAGGGTTGCAACAAGACCAAAAACAGCACTCACACCAAGTGCTAATCGCCGGCTCTCGCATCGATCGCTCAGCCAACCCAATAATGGACTACCGATCCCGATTCCAAGCCAAATCATGCTGCACATTCCCGAAGCCGCAATCACGCTGATTTGATATTTTTCTTGCAAATAAGGGACCCCCCATAAGACAGCAAACACAGCAATAGGCGTCCAGATAGCACACGCATAAGCACCTGTTTGCCAGGTGTATGCTCGTCGACACACTTCGGTCAACCGTTGCC
>CANISA010000220.1 GCA_947470005.1 Legionellaceae bacterium
AGATCGTATGGAGCGTGCGGGGATGCGATGGTCAATAGGTGGCGCACAAGCCATGCTTCATCTGCGAAGCGCTAATCTTAACGGTGATCTTGATGAGTTCAGTCAATATCGCATACAATAGCAAGCTGAAAAATTATACCCACATAGGGATGCGGTCGCAGGTATTGAATGGCCCATGGCGGCCTAATGAGAAGAGCGTGCGTTGCCGGTTACGCCCATCATCAATAGCGATGATAGCGATTGAATGGGGGCTTAAATTGCGCTAGTTTGATTCATGTACGCATCTTTGTATCATAACTCAAATAATCAAGACGTTTAAAAGCATAGTTCAAGCTGTCTGTTATAAAACCCAGTGTTCTTGGTGCAAGTTCTATCCATAAAGCGAGGATAATCCAAAAAGCAGACAATAAAAATGGGGTTGCTTTATTTAATCATTTTTATTTGAATCATTGGGTACTAGATCGCTCCAAGATCCTTGAGTAAATTTTTCCATGGCAGCCTTATAACCCAAGTCTATCAATTCTGGCAATTTATCAAATTCAACCATACCAAATTGGTTTAAATTAATTTCTAGCACATAATCGGCCTCGTCTAACATGCGCATCTCATGCTCGTCATTGCATAGCGTCATCGATCCAATCACAATTTCTGCCAAATTAGGCATCTCTGATGATACGTTCAAGCCTGATCTGAACTTATTATAATAATGTTTGAAACCGGATAAAATCCCACTTGGTAAATGACTATGTATTTCGGTAAAAGGTGCGACCCTGATCGCTACAATCTTACACGGTTCGGCAAGATCACGCATGACGTCCACCGGTAAATTATTAAATATTCCGCCATCAATTAATAATTCATTTCGAATATTGGTTATAGGGGGCAAAATTCCGGGCAAGGATACGCTGGCTCTTATCGCTGAATACAATAGTCCGCGTTTTAATATCTCCATTTTTCTCATTGTAAAATTACTTGTAATGCAAAAAAAACGTTTCCACAAATCTTCAATGCATAACGACTCGCCATACAAATTTTTCAATGCACCGGTCCAACCGAATCCCGCCATCAAAGCAACGGTCGGCAATGTATAATCATTCAATTTTTTATTATGAATGACGTATTTATTCACACGCTCAATAATTTGATCTAATGGCATCTCCATTGCCATGAAAGCGCCAACAATACTGCCTAGACTGGTACCACAAACACGATCGATAGGTACACCTAATTCACAAAAAGCTTTGTATACACCCAAGTGTGCAATACCCTTGGCACCACCGCCACCTAATACCAGAACGATCCCTTGTCCGGTCATTAAACGAACTACACGCTGAATATCTTTAAGTACGCCTTTTCTAACATGATGAACCTCTACAGTGCGCTCTTGTAGCCAGAGCGCTGTATCATGTGGCATGACCGTATTTTGATTGTGCAGTAAAATCAGATCAACGGGGGATTTTTTCTTCCAGGAGGCGTGAAAAATGTGCTGTTCAATTACACCCAGCGTTGGCATGTTATTGCTGTCAGCGAGTAGAATAATTTTATCAGCTTGACGCAAGCATAATGCGGTCCAAGGTGAGTATGTCGCATCGGTTTCATAAATGATATATTGATATTTTTCTTCCTGCTCACTTAGCCAATCAATAACATTCGAGTTAAATAGATTCTCTGGCGTGACATCTTGCCAGTTAATATTGGGAAACTGTGCTTTAATCATGGCCGGATGAATATGCAACACGACAGCAAGCGGATCGATGCTAGTACTGGGCTGGCTTTTATTTGTGACCGAAAACTGTTCTGCTATGACTCTGATTGCTTCTGTATCTAGCTCGTACTGGCTGGCAGGTGCGATGGCTAACGTAACGTAGGGGCGCTTTTTGGGTTTTTGAGGATGTAAAATTCGTAAAATAACAGACTTAACCATCGGCATAATTTGCGCTGGATTTTCTTGGATAAAGAGGTCAAACGAATCTTTGGATAATTTCCATAACACACTATCACGAAGAGCAATAACTGTTGCAGCTCTTGGCGCTGACGTGAATAATGCTAATTCACCAATTAATTCGCCGCGACGAATATCACTTAATATTACATCGTCTTCACCTGGTTGTTCTTTTATAGCTCGCAAAAACCCGATTTCGACAATATAGAGACAATCACCCTCGTCACCTTGATGAATTAAGGTATCACCGCCATGAAGATGTGTCATTTCACATTGTGACGCTAATTTCTCAATATAGGCTATTGGCAACGTTTTCAAGAATTCAATTGTCTTTAAAAATTTAATCAAATTTTGAATTTTTAAAGAGAAATTATTCATACGAGGTATCTCCGCCGCTATCAGCCATCTTCCCAGGTTTTGTTAACCATACAAGCGGAATGAGTGCAATAAAAATTAAAGAAGATATCAAAAATATATCATTTATTCCTAACATATTCGCTTGTGGGTATTCCTGCGAACGTGAACACTGATTCTTGCCGATCGTGAACACCTAATATTGTAGTACTTTTGCAAGCGAAGAAATTATCGCAGAGTGTTCACGATGACGCAACGTCTCTGTTTCGCATTGACGGCCCTTTTAACTCTATTCGATGAGCATGTTCAGTCAGCCTGTCGAGTATGGCATCGGCAATGGTTGGCTCACCAAGATAGTCATGCCATTTTGCAACCGGAAACTAAAGTGGAAATTGAATACGAGGCCGAGAAAGTCGTTAAACTGGAAATGTCCAGAAGAGTTGTTCCTTCCCGATAACGCTTTTGATTTTAAAGCTTATTGGGCTGATAAACTTAACCTTGTTGCACTTGGACATTGAAACCGCCGGGCGCCCTTTTTAAAATCCTTGAATAGATTTTATGAAATATAGGCGGGTAGGATCCTTCTGACTAGACGCCAATTCGGCTATCAATCCCAACTCAACTAAATGTAGTAGTCTTGTGCGTATAGCGCGAGTAGATAATTTTATAACACTCGCTATCATGGCTGTCGTTAAACCATTGTCGTTTTGTTTCAACAAGTCAAGAATAGACTGATTTAGAGCATCAACTACCTGCTTATTCTTTTTTTGCGCTGTAAAAATAATCACTCTAAAGTGTGTTGCAATTTCTTCAAACACAGGCTCGGGAAAACCACCTTCAAGACATGTTGAAATAATGCGCTGTATACCGCTGCCCCAGCGTTCAATTAGTCCTGCCGTGTGAAAAATCCG
>CANISA010000221.1 GCA_947470005.1 Legionellaceae bacterium
TACAATGTGATATACAAAGTTCTGATACCCTGTCGTCGCGGATTCTACAAGGGTGCAGACGGAGTTAAATTCCCCTCCGTCGGTATCATGATGCGCCCATCCAATGAACTCTTGTTCTTTCACAAAGGTGAGCGAGAGTAGGGTTCCGTCGTTTCGCACCGCCCAGACAACTTTATACGGTTCTTCGGCCCACGCCCATTCTAACAGCTGATAGCCGAAGAATAAATGCGAGGCAATCACGGAGATATCTGCGCCGGTAAATACCTGGGCGTAGAAGTTATAACTCGCGTCGCGGACAGATGATCCTTTTGATTGTACGTAAAGGATGTCGTAGTTAACAACAATAGGAGGCATATCGTTGCAACCAAGAAAGCTTTGGGCGTTCGCTGTGATGCTCGCAGGAGTAATAGCAGAACCAAGGCTACCTCCGTTGATTAGAAACGATCCGCCGTCGGTTAGGGTAATCAACCCTGTTGGTTGGGGGATCATATACTTAATGTTGTTTAACTGGCCCGATACGATCGAGGATGTGATCGCGTTATCGTCCAGTGTCGGGGTAGATACGTTGAAGTTATAATACCCGCCCGGCTGCGAGAAGTAGATCGTCTGCGGGTTCGATGTTGGCGCGGCCAGTGCGAGACGTTGCTGGAAGAACGCCGAGACCGCTGGGTTGCCGACCGAGGCGGGGCCAAGCACAGCAGTGGCAGTTGCTGCGCCTGCGGAGAAGGTGATCGTCGGAGTCGCAAGATACCCAGCGCCCGCATTGGTGATTGTGGCCGATAGCAGCCCCCACGCGAGGGTGAAGGTAGCAGATACGCCAACGCCAGAGGTTGATACCTGCGCGGCGGGGTTGGCCGGTATGGTTCCAGTCGAGCCCGCGGCGGTGATAGTCACCGTGGCCACAGCGGAGGATGATAAAGTAGCCACGGTAAGAATCACCCCGTTTGCAAGGGTGATGGTATTACCTACCACATAGCCCGAACCGCCTGCCGACACTGTCGCGGTGATAACACTCATCAACGGCGTACCAGTGGCGGTTACACCACCAGGCGGGGCCGCTGTGAAAGTCATAGTCGGGGCCGTGGTATATGACCCGACTATTACCGGCGTGACCGCGGTAACCTTCGACCCCGTTGCAAAGGGGTTGGAGTAGGTCGGTGGGGGCTGGCTGTAGTCCGCGGTGATGTTGGTATCGGCGAAGTTTGTTGCTTGGGTATTACCAATGTAGCCATAGGAGGCGCCTACTGAGATCGGGCCCGCGTAGGATACGATAGCTTTGTAAATATTATAGCTCGACGCGCCCGCTTGGGCATCCCAGGAAATGGTGTTAGTGCCTACAACAGAGCGAAGATCCGCCTTATTCGCCAACAAAGCTGGGGAGGAAATAAGACTCTCCTGCCCGGTGCCGTCCGTTGAGGTTACCACATAGCCATAGTTAACACTTCCGCCCCCGAGGGTGGTTGTGGCTACCGCATTGGTCGGTGCAGAAGCGGCAGAGCCAAACACAATCGCGGCGAGAGTCCAACTAGTCGGTGCCGCGTAGGTAAGCGTGTAGGGCACGTAGTTAACATGTGTGAAAACCATCGTGTTGATGTTTTGTGAGAACTTCAACGTTGGAAGATCCGCCGCGGCGTAGGGCGAGGTCAGCGTGTAGATCCGCGCGGCGGTACCACCGGAGGTCCAAGCAGTATAGGCCGAGGAATTGACCGCGTTACCAAACAGGTCATTGAGGGTAATCGAACCGCCCGTCCGTGCCGCGATGATGTAGTAGTTCCCGTTTAGCTGGGTCATCCCAGCGACCCCGGTGATGTAGACCCAATCACCCACTGACCAAGTGTTGGTCACCGAGACCACACACGGGTTCGCGCGAGTCACGCCGGTAATCGCCACGCCAGTCTCGAGCACTGGCGAGCCGTTGGCATAGAACCGGATATACTGATCGCCGAACTCCATAGCATACTTCACCGCGAAGCTGGCTTGGAAGGGGATCAATCGGATATCGGTAGAGTCCTTATACCCCCGAAGAATGTACTTCGTTCCTACTCGGGTAGAAATCCCACCTCGGTAATCAACGAAGAAGTTCCTCAGCAGCGCCGCGCCGGAGGCGTACTTGGCGATATCGGTCCTCGCCCAAAGGTTCGGGGCCCATTCGCCGGAGTTAAAGCTATGTTGGATCGTTGGTTGGGCCACGAGCCGCTCCTAGTACGTTGGCCAAGAGGAACCCCAGTCGAACCCCGACCAAGGACCTGAAACGTAGCCTTGAGACGCAATGCCACGGATGCGAATCCAATCCGGGGTTACGTCGTTGATCGTCAGCCCCTCGTTCCCGTCGACCTTCCGCGCTTCGAGCAGTTTGCGGTTAGCGCTGCCGATGGCCATGTTGGCCAGGCCCTTGTCGCCGGTGAGGGCCATAGTCAGGCCCGCGCCAAGGACGCTAGTCCAGGCTTCTTGGAACAATGAATCCATCACGTTCGGGTCGGTCACTTGGCGGCAGTACGCCATCGTGGCGAATTCTTGATTGGTCAGGATCGTGCGTTGATCGCCCTGCACGCCCTGGGTAAGGGTGAATGTCGCGCCTGTGCCGGAGCCAGTAGTAGAGCCCTGGGCCTGTACCGCGGTTTGTTGTAAGAAGTAACTTCCGCCCTTTGGGGTGGTCGAGCCTTGTATAACATTAACCACCGTGACCGTAGCCACGGCGGAGCCCGAAAGAGTGGCGACTACGAGCTGCACCGGCGCACCCAGCGGAACCGAAGTGCTAGGCGCCGCCGCAAGGGTGATCACTTCACCCACCGAGTAGCCAGTTCCGCCCGCAACAACCGTGGCCGCGGTCACCGGGTAGAACTGATCGATCGCCACCTTGAACTTAACCGGCTGGCCGTTCCAAAACGCTGAGGCCCCGCCGGTTACCGCGGTGGTGATAGGGATCCCCGCGTAGCCGGTCTGGTTCGCAGGGATGATAAAGCACGCCCGGAGGCAGTCGACCGGGTATTGGTACTCATAGGCCCACGGTGGAGCGGGCTGGCCCTTTTGCCAAAGGGTGGTAACCGGGGACGTGTTCTCTGGCGTCCCCGGTACCGAGCTGATGTAGGTAAGGTTCGCGTAGTTCAGCGCGCAATCCCACGGGGCCATGCGGAGAAGTTGGTCCCGGTACTGCGTCAGGATCAAGTTCGCCTGTATGGCCTCGTTGGA
>CANISA010000222.1 GCA_947470005.1 Legionellaceae bacterium
GCTTCTATCGCTTCATTTGCAACTTTTTTAACATCAATTTTTGGATGCCATTCCCCATCAATTGCAATCAGCTCGACCTGGGACAGGTCAATAGGGAAACCAAGGCCATCGTAGCAGAAATTTTTTACAATTTTATTTTTCATGGCAACACTCCATGCTCTAAAAACTAGAGCCTAATAACCGTTATAATTGGCATTAAATCATCTAAAAAAGAGATAATTATTCTAATTTTATCTTTGTCCATATTGACGCCCTCAATACAATAATTCCAATCTTGATAGCCATCTTTGTATTGGTCTTTAACATAATTACGGGTTCTATCTCTAAATTTTTTTCCTTCTAGAATGTTCAAAACATCTAAATCAGAAATAAAACGCTCCTTTTGCCGCTCCTTCGCATGCTTTAAAAAAACATAATTCCCAGCACGAATTTTACTTTCCAATAACGCATATAATACGCTGTCTGATTTTTTATTAGGCCATGTAGACATTATGTTCTTGAAAATACAGCTCATGCATATAGTATACGTCATGTAAACTCAGTTTACAATATTTAGCCTTGTCCATGTAGAGGGTCCAGACGGCGTTGTTGCATAAATAAAACAATTGCTAAAATCAGGTCTGTCAGTCTTTCTTCAAGACACTTTAACTGATTCTGGCATTCCAAGTGATGTCATCCGATTTAATACGCGCACAGGCTTTGTTGCGTAACCCCTGGCAGTGTCTTCTTTCACAAAATTCAGGCGGATCGACGGCTTCGAGGCATTCCTAACGATGTCATTTTATTTAGTGCGCCACTAGCGATCATGGCCTCTTGTTCTTGTCGAGAAAACGCACGAGAATGCATCGAATCACCAAATGTTTTTTGGTAGCGTTGCACACCCAGCTCAGAATAATTTCGCCGACCATATTGCCTGTTTCTTTGCCATATCATTCGGCCGGTCGCCGCAATTTCAATAATATTTTTATTGCGTTGAGGCGCCGCTTTATCATTGAAAACCGCATTCCGCCTAGGGGGGATAACCACGGAGACATTGGTTGAGTGCTCAGTTACTGCGTTATAAACCGGCGTTTCATCATACGCACCATCGGCTGAAAAATGGTCAATAGAATTTTTGATTTGTTCCAATAATCCCTTGACCTGCTGGTCATCATGACTGAATCTATCGGTCAATTTACAGGCTTCAATATAATGGTCTTGGTTGATGGCCAGATGGAGCTTGCACCAGCTTGCTCTGCTTGATAATTCATATTTTTCACGGTGCCACTCGCCTCGACCAAACCGTTTCAGCCCTGTGGAGTCTATCGCTATGGCGTGAATATCATCGTCTGGTTTATCTGTCTTTCGATATCGAGGAGCCTTGATGTTTAGCGCACCGAGTCGCCTGCTCAATACGCTAAAATCAGGGCACAACAATGGGATATCCATTAATTTGAACAAGGAGTCAATGAACCCCTGGCACTGTCGAAGTGGGAGCTTATAAACCAGGCGAATTTCATGACAAGTGATGATGGCAAAATCCGTGTAAAGCTTCGGAGACCCAGTCCCATCATAAACTCTATCAATCTTATACCATTGGGATACCGCATCCTCTGATAACCATACGGTGATATCACCACGGCGACACAACGCCTTGTTATACGCTGACCAGTTTGTCACTTTAAATTTTTGCTTGGGTACTTTCCATCCCTTTTTCTCTGGATATTTATTTGGCATGATTAGATAGCTTAATGAACAGTACAATTGACGCGATGATAACAGTGCTCCGTCCTACATGTCTCAATCTGAATAATTAATGAGCTACGCAACAAAGCCAGTCATATATTCTCTTTCTATTCTTTTTGAAAAAGCATCAAATGCAGGATATTGAGATACATCCATGGTTGCCTCGGGATTGGAATTACCACCAAGTGCAAACAATTTTGTTAACCTTTCAGGGTGATGAATGGCAATATCCAGTCCAATATTAGCACCATCACTCCAACCAACAATAGCTGCATTCTGAAGATGTAGAAAATCCATTAAACCAAGCACATCTTTGGCCATCAGATGATAACTCAGAGGCTCATCATCCATCGAACTGCGGCCATGCCCCCGACTATCCATCACAATGACGTGATAATGCTTTTCAAGTACGGGGATTAGTTTTCCCCAATAGTTTGAATTGACGAGACCACCATGTAGTAAAATAACTGGAGCTCCTTGTCCATACTCAGCATACCAAATTTTGACATGATTAATTGGTGCATATCCGCTGTGTTTTGGTTTAGGCAGCTCAGGTGTTGATGGGATAACTTCCCATGGTTGTAACGTAATCGATGAATACCCCGATGCCAACGCTGCTGGAGTAATCGCAATGAATGAGCCAAAGAGCAAGAAGCTCAATAAAGTAAATGATGACAGTTTTCTCAACGATTAATCTCCCAGTCTTTACGAGTAGTTGCCCACCGTTTATGACCAAGTCAATCATTATTGACTATGAGATAACGGGGTAACTAACCAAAAATACGACTCAGATAGTCCTAATTTTTATATGTATTAGCAACCTTGTGCGCCACAACAGTCGGAAACAATCTAGCTCGATCATAAATAAACTTCAGATCTTCAAAACCAACCGACTCCAATTGCTCTTTCGTTTGATCAGAGGATCGATAGCATTGCCACTTGGCCTCTAAGACATCCCCAAAAATAATTTTTTGCAGTAATAAATCTTTTTCATTTATAACAGTCATATCCCACTCACAAGCATCAGACATAGTTGGAGGGCATGTTAAAAAACTAGTAACTAACTTTCCACCAGGTTTTAGCGCATTATAAAATGTACGGTATAACTCAGTAACTCGCGCATCATCAGGCTCATATATATTAAGTCCATTACTGGAAATTAAATCAAATTTATTTACATCATGAAGTGACCACGCATCACCCTGATTTAATTCCACAATAGTGGATAAATTTTGTTTGTCTGCAAGTAATTTAGCGTCACTCAGTGCATTTGGATCATAATCGACACCGATAAATTTAATATTAGAAATACCTGTAACGTTAAGATATAAAAGATA
>CANISA010000223.1 GCA_947470005.1 Legionellaceae bacterium
AGACCTGCTTCTAATGCGGACTCTAACATGTAACCTGAAACCCGTGTGTCTTTTCCAATCAACACTTTTTTACGACCACCATTAACCAGGACACGACCCACGGCCCAGCCTAACTTGAGCATAAACTCAGGATTAATATGCGCTGAACCAACTCGCCCACGAATTCCATCTGTCCCAAAATATTTACGTTGACTCATTCTATCTGCTCTCCTTAGTGCTCAGCATTTACCACAGCATCCAGCATGCGTAACGCATTCTGGGTTACGTCCACATCGTGGGTCCTTATCATACTGACACCCTGTAGTGCCGCAAAAACAGCAAGACCCAGCCCGCCAGCCAAGCGAGCAGCACTGTCATGATTAAAAACGGAACCTATTGTATTTTTTCTGGATACACCAAACAGCAAAGGCAACCCGTGTGACTGAAACGCCAACAGGTGTTTCGTCAAGAACAGATTTTGTTCATTGGTTTTACCAAACCCAAAACCTGGATCAAGAATCAGGTGTTGCCGAGGGATCCCTGCAGACACGCACGCCAAAATGCGCTCAGAAAAAAAGGCTTGGATGGCCGAAATCACACCTGTTTCATAAGACGGGCTGACCTGCATGAATTCTGGCCGGCCTTGCATATGCATCAAACAAACAGGGACATTTAATCGCGCCACCTCAGCCAATGCGCCCGGCACTTGTAGTGCCTGAATGTCGTTAATGAGCGAGGCACCCGCCTCGACTGCCGCACGCATCACCTCAGGCTTACAGGTGTCTATCGACAAGGCAATATCAGAGCGCGCGCGCAAGCCCTCGATCACCGGAATCACACGCGTTAATTCCTCGTCAATTGAAACAGGCATCGCACCAGGCCTGGAGGATTCACCTCCAATATCTAAAAGATCCGCGCCTTGGGCCACCATGTCGTCTGCATGCTGCAGCGCTTTATCCCGATCAAGAAAGCGGCCTCCGTCAGAAAAAGAATCAGGCGTTACATTGAGAATGCCCATAATCAATGGTCGGCGGCGATAGGCCGGTGGAAAAATAACGGTCTCAGACAATCCACACCAACGGTTCAATTCTGCACTATTCACCGGCAATACGACTCTCTACTGGACCCTCTGGTGGTGGTGAAGGAGGAGGAGTCGTATTGGATTCTGGCGGCACATTGGCCGCCGCGACCTGTGCTTTGGCCTTATTTTGACTATCAATCGTTTTCAGAGATTCCCAATCGTCCGGCGGCGATGGGGGTTGACCCGCCATGATTTCCTTTATTTGGTTGGCGTCAATGGTCTCATATTTGATTAAAGCCTCTGCCATAAGGTGCAGTGTCTCCAGGTTTGCTACCAGGATTTCTTTCGCATGCTGATAATTCCGATCAACAATTGCACGCACTTCTTCATCAATTTTTTGCGCGGTTTGATCAGATATTTCTTTGTTTTGCGAGACCGACCGACCTAAAAAGACTTCACCCTCTTCTTGACCAAAGGTGAGTGGACCCATCGCAGACAAGCCCCAACTGGTCACCATCTTACGTGCAATATCAGTGGCACGCATGATGTCATTTGACGCCCCCGTCGTCGCATGCTCTACCCCAAAAATAAGCTCTTCAGCAATTCGTCCCCCAAAAAGACTAGCCAGTTGACTTTCAAGTCGACGTTTACTATGGCTGTATCGGTCTTGTTCAGGTAAAAACATCGTGACACCCAGTGCTCTACCCCGAGGAATGATGCTTACTTTATAAACGGGGTCATGCTCAGGAACGTTCAATCCGACCAAGGCATGGCCTGCTTCATGGTACGCCGTTAATTTTTTCTCATTCTCATCCATCACCATCGAGCGTCGCTCTGCACCCATCATGATTTTATCTTTGGCGTGATCCAATTCGATCATACCCACCTTCTGCTTATTCGCACGCGCGGCAAACAAGGCGGCCTCATTGATCAAATTAGCTAAATCGGCCCCAGAAAATCCGGGCGTACCACGCGCGATGGGTAAAATTTCAACATGACTTTCAATCGGTACTTTGCTTAAATGAACCCTAAGGATTTGCTCACGTCCACGAATATCGGGTAACGGCACAACCACTTGACGATCAAATCGACCCGGGCGAAGTAAGGCGGGGTCTAACACATCCGGTCGGTTGGTTGCAGCAATGACAATCACCCCTTCGTTCCCTTCAAATCCATCCATTTCGACCAAGAGTTGGTTTAACGTTTGTTCACGCTCATCGTGACCGCCGCCCAAACCTGCTCCTCGATGCCGACCGACTGCGTCGATTTCATCAATAAAAATAATGCAAGGCGCTTGTTTTTTTGCTTGCTCAAACATATCACGAACGCGTGAGGCACCAACACCCACAAACATTTCTACAAAATCGGATCCAGAGATAGTAAAAAAAGGTACTTTGGCTTCGCCAGCCACGGCACGAGCAAGCAAGGTCTTCCCTGTTCCTGGGGAGCCCACCAGCAGGACGCCGCGAGGAATACGTCCACCTAAGTTTTGAAATTTAGTCGGGTCGCGCAAAAAGTCGACCAACTCTTTCACCTCTTCTTTGGCTTCATCCACCCCAGCCACATCCGCAAACGTAACCTTCACTTGGTCTTCGCCTAACAATCGAGCGCGTGACCGACCAAAGGACATGGCTCCACGACCACCCCCTCCCTGCATCTGACGCATAAAAAACACCCAGACGCCAATGAGGAGCAGCATGGGGAACCAATTGATAAAAAGGTGTAATAAAAAGCTCTCTTGCTGCTTCTCCTGCCCAATCACTTCCACGTTGTTCTTAAGCAACTGCCCGAGCAAGGCATTATCTGGCATCGGTTGATAGGTCACAAAGCGACGATTATTTTTCATCACGCCTTTGATAATCTTATCATCCTCAACCGCGACCGCCGCGACCGTGCCTTGATCGACTTCTTTCAGAAATTGACTGTATGAAATTTTATCAGACGCCGTGTTATGGGGGCCAAAATTACTAAAGACAGAAACAAGAACAATGGCAATAATTAGCCACAAAAACAAATTTTTTACCATGTCATTCAAAATAATAGCCTCTTTTTCGACGTGGA
>CANISA010000224.1 GCA_947470005.1 Legionellaceae bacterium
AATCCGATCAGCAGCTTGACGTACAGCCAGAAAATAGTTCGTGACGACGTGATAACGCATGACTTCTAAAAATCGAGTTTTTAAGCGTTCTTGTTGACGTTTTAAACCAATGATACGCTGATGCGCTTTAAATCGCTCAGCAGAAGCAGCAATATCTGCCGTAGCCGGATCCAAGTCTTCTGCGCAAATGATATGACAATATTGGCCAGGCTTTCCATTACGCGCAACGCGGCCTTCCAACTGAATCGCATCACTTTCCGTGATATCTGCGGCAGTGTTTATCTCGCAAATCCCTTGTGCATAGAAGGATTCAAAGTCAGTCCCACGCGTCAAACTCAGTGTCGTTATCGTGACGATATTATCTTGACCAGCGCGTTCTACGATGTCCTGTTCCGAACGCGCAGCATCTTCGTAACCAGTATAGCTTTGTAATACCAAATCAGCGGCAGAAGCCTGAATATATTGCTGCAATTCAACGACAGCTTTAGGAGAATCTGCAACCAGCAAAATAGGTTGGCCAGGTTTTTTAACCCGTTCTTCACGAATTCTTTCTAATACTGTCGCATCCTGTTCAACTCGAGTCTCAGCAATGACTGTCCCAATATTTTCACTCAAATCGGAATGAAAAACCGGATAATAATAAGCTTGCAAACCATTTTCTTGAGAAAATTCGTGCAATTCAATCTTTGAACCTGGGGTACCCGTCCAACCAATTACCAAAGGATATGAATCAAAGAAATTCTTAGCACTGATAATCATTAATGTTTCGGTAATAGCCTCTAGACTATATGCATGCGCGCCCTTTGCAAGCTGTGCACTCAACATCGTATGCAGTAATTGCTGCACCCCCTCGGAATAACTCACTGAGGGTTCAGGACGTTTGGTCCCCACATTCAAAATAGGCGCGGCATATTGCTCCATTTTTTTCAGGTGCTGCCGGACAATCGATAAATAATCCACACTGGCTTGGAGCGCTTCTGGCATCCGCGCAGAATTCAACAACATATTTAATGTTTCTTGCGGAATTTTTTCCACAAATTGTGTCAATTTTTTATCTGCATTCTTTCTGCAGAAATAAGTCTTGAAATTATGAACATCATCCAGTTCATCGCAATTGTTATGGAGGAAAATTTCTTCATCGCTTACAAACGCCAACAATTCAGTCAATACCACCGACCAAGATTTCAAATCGGAGTAAATAGGATCTAAAACCCCTGCTAACCGATCTTGAATCGTAGTCGTCAATACCGCATCAATTTCGTCGCATAATAAGGCCACTCGCGTGGGAAGTGTTTTTTTCTTCAACGCCATATTGGCCCGGAAAAAACTAAAATTAGCCGGGGTTGAATGGTGAATACCGCCCTCGATATAAGCCGAACGCGGAGTATTCGGCAGTATCACATCTTTAGAAGTAGGAACACCGAGATACTCATAAAATAGTTTGAATTTACGTAAAGCAGTTTCCGCCAAGGCGATGTTTTCCGTGGCAATATCGACTGACCAACCTTCCGCACATAAGATCACCGCACGCAATTCTGAAATAATTGATTTGCCACCGCCAGTTTTGACTTCCTGAATGGTGCTATCCGGATCATCCAAACCGTGTAACTCACATAAAATTTGTGTATTTTGCGGAAATTTTTTCGTGGTACGATAATGCGTTTCACAAGATAACGCGAGCAATGCCAACCGATACGCATGTTTTTTCTCGGCACTCAGTGTAGCATCACGCAATTTCGCGCTGAATAGTTGATACACTGTTTTACACTGTTCTTCATCCAATTGATGGATGGTAAGAGGCTGGTCTTCTCCTTGCCCATTCTTCGCGATGAACACCGGATTTTTCAACATATAAGACATCATAATCTGATAGTCTGCAAGCAATTTAGCTTGCTCTTCTGATGCAAGAGGCTCATCGTTCACCTCCTCTCTCATCGATTTTTTGCGAATTTTCGCTATTTTTTTCGCAACATCTTGCGGCTCATAAGCAAAACGCTGCAAATTCTCACCATACAAATCTTGTTCTAAGCGCTGCATTTCTTGCTTAAGATTGGGACTATGTAATATGGTTCGGATGCGATCCGCGTCAATTTGATATAATGACGTTTAGCGTGCCAATAATAACAAAGCAGATTGGGGATGCGTGTTACATAGCGTTAAGATTTGAACCATCGTCACAGCAGAATTGGGCTCGTAAATATACAAGGCTAATTGAGATAATGCGGCAGATTGCTCCAAATCATAGGGACGAAGGAGCGCATAAAAATCAGAAAAATCCGTTTGAGGATAATCCCGCCAAATCGCTGACAACAGTGACAAATCCACAGACTTATCCGCCAGCACAGCCGCCAAACCTTGTAATTGCTGGGCAGAAAGAGAATTTACTAAGAAAAAAGGAGGCGCTTCTTGTTGCCAAGGACAATGCAATAATAAAGTTTTCAGCGTTTTAGCTGCCTCTAACGCTTCCACATGAACTAATTGTTGCGACAGACACAAGAGACGCATAAGCCATTCTGGCTTGGCAGATGTCATATACGCCGTACACAAAACTGGCAATAGTTCTTGAAAATGCGTCTGAGAGGCCAGTAAATCCGAAACATGCGGCAATGATGCGAGGAAGGTCTGCATCAGTTTCGATTGATATTGTTCTGAATTGCGCTGTTGCGCAATCAAGTGCAGAATTTGCAAACCTGTTTTTAAATTCCTATGTTGATCCAACAGCTTTCTAACCGGCTCCAACAAGAGCTCATAATCTTCTTCCAAAGCCCATTCGCTAAAATCTGTCACCAAAGTTTCTAAGTCAACCAAATTATGAATAAATTGATCAATGCTCATCTGTGGAAGAAAATGTTCTAACCAGTAAAATAAAAACTCTTTCTTTGGTCTCAATATTTGTTGGTCAATAGTGTAGTTTCGATTGTAGGCTGTTGCCGCAAAAGTTTCTTTAATTTTTGCCACGACCAGGCCAATTAAGATATTCGGAGAGTGATTAAAAATATGCGCGGACTTCTTCAATTC